>JBMZST010000342.1:0-1559 GCA_049623265.1 Porticoccaceae bacterium | reverse complement strand
AGCAGCAGGGAGCACCATTTTCGTAGGGCCCCAAAATAAAGCCACCGGCCTCTTCGCGCAGGTAATAACCGGCATCAGACTCTCTCAGGACGGCCTGCTCGGGCAGACCTTCAGCTTTGCGGGCCAACACATCAGGATGGGGGTCGGTAACAATATACTGATGCTCAACCGGGATAACCGGAATATCCAGCCCCACCATTTCACCGGTTTTACGAGCAAAGTTACCCGTGCAGGACACTACATGTTCACAGTGGATATCGCCCTTATCGGTCTTCACAATCCAGCTATCATCTGCCTGCTGCTCAAGCTCCAGCACAGCGGTGTTGCGATAAATAGTTGCACCCCGCGCTCGGGCACCCTTAGCCAGCGCCTGGGTGAGGTCGGCGGGCTGAATATAGCCATCATCCGGGTGCTGGATTGCACCAATAATGCCCTCGACATTGGCCATGGGCCAGGCTTCTTTTACCTGCTCCGGGGTCAAGAAATTCACCTCGACGCCAACGGTTTGAGCCACACCAGAGTAATACTTATACTCGTCCATGCGGTCCTGGTTCGCCGCCAAGCGGATATTGGAAACCACACTAAAGCCCACATTCTGCTCAGTCTCTTTTTCCAACTCATGGTAGAAGTTCACAGAGTACTGATGCAGCTTGCCCACTGAGTAGCTCATATTAAACAGCGGCAAAAGGCCGGCAGCATGCCAGGTTGAGCCGGAGGTAAGTTCCTTGCGCTCAACCAGAACTACATCAGTCCAGCCCTTTTTAGCCAGATGATAGAGGGTACTGACGCCAACCACGCCACCGCCTACCACAACCACTTTTGCACTAGTTTTCATAATCTGTTCTCTTCGAATAATCCCAGCAGTGTAACCAGCTCAGTAATTCTGCTGGCGCACAATTGCGACAGCAACATACTTCACCGCGTCATGGCCCAAGCCCGCAGGGCTCTTGACCTCCCGTCGTTTTTACGACAGCATTCGCCGGTCTCAGGAAGCCACGAATTAAGTGGGACAAGGAAGATGGCCTGTAACTTTTCAGGCCCCTAAAACAGGGTTGATCAGGCCTGTGTTTTGTACCAGTCACGGAGAGAGAAAATGAGTGATATTGAAATCGCCCGTAGGGCGAAAACCCAGCCAATAGCTGAAATTGCCGATAAACTGGGTATTCCAGATGCTGCTTTAATTCCCTATGGCAGAACAAAAGCAAAAATTGACCCTGAGCATATAGCCTCTTTAAGAGACAAGCCTGATGGCAAGCTTATTCTGGTCACCGCCATAACTCCCACGCCAGCAGGTGAAGGCAAGACAACGACCTCTGTGGGCCTGACTGATGGCCTCAACCGCATTGGTAAAAATGCCCTGGTGTGCCTGCGAGAGCCAAGCCTCGGACCCTGCTTTGGAATGAAAGGCGGCGCTGCTGGTGGCGGCTATGCTCAGGTGGTGCCTATGGAAGATATCAACTTGCACTTTACCGGTGATTTTCACGCTATTGGTGCAGCGCACAATCTGCTCTCCGCACTGCTCGACAATCATATTCACTGGGGCAATAGCCTTGAAATTG
>JBMZST010000341.1:0-1561 GCA_049623265.1 Porticoccaceae bacterium | reverse complement strand
GCATCATAATAGAGGGTCCCAGCTCGGGCTGAGCGACCAAGACGGCGTTAAAAATTCTGTCCATATAGATTAGGCCAGACGAGATCGGCGCGGGCACTCTGTAGTCTCCTGCGCTGATATTTTGCGCCAATCGGGCAATCTGCACCTGTATATTACTGAAGGCATAGCCCGAGGACAGACGCACAGCGCCACCGGTGGCTCCTATGCCGGTGATAGCACTGTCGATGGGGGTAGTGGCATCCATGGCAATCACACCGGTCTCCTCGCGCACTATTTCGTCTATCTCGACGCCCTGGTGCTCCAGCCATTGTGTCATGGCTTGGCGGTACCAGTCTTTGTCTTCCAAATGAGTGGAGATCATAGTGGACTCGATTAACAGCTGCCGGTCCGAGAAGGGCAGCACATAGATAAAGTGCAGGCCCCGAGACTGATCGACGCGAAAATCCATCAATGTGGCGATCTGAGGGTCGCTAATTGGTGACTTGGTGCGAATTTCCCAGCCGACAAAGTGCTGTTTGAGCGCCTGTGGAGCCATATTGGGTGGTCGGCTATCGTAGAGCTGCGCAGCGTTGTAAAGCTTGCCAGAGGCGCTGAATAAGCCCCCATTGCCATTGGCTTGGATATTTTCGGCAGTTGCTCGAATCAGTTCTACGGTCTCGGGTAGCTGTTTTTCACACATGCTAAGGTAGGCAGCGGCACTCAGGCTGGTGTAGCTGTATTGATCTGTCTGATGGAGTACCTCTGTGTGATGGTCAACCAGTCGCCACTGCTGCCAGCTGCCTCTGGTTACTGAGGCGTATTGCTGCTGCTGGAGGGGGGTGGCCCAGAGCGCCCAGCTACAGTCTCTTTCTTCTGGAGTACGCGGCTCGACAATGACCGCAGAGCAGTCTTTCAGCTGTGTGGCCAGGCTAATACCGGCGCTGCCTCCGCCAATAATAGCGATATCCAGTTCGGTCTTGGCCACTGCAAGGTTACTCTGGCTCGACACCGGCAAGCCCCTGTAAATCCTGGTGTAACTTTTTGCTGTGCGCTGGCACCTTTTTGGGTCTTAGATCCCGTAGGCTGCGCAGGGTTAGCAATGCTTTTTCTCCTGTGGCGACAAAAACTCTACCCTGCCACCAGCGCAGGTTGCGGCGTCTGAGTACCCAGCCTATCTGTCGATAGACGCGCAGGGCTACTGTTATGGCTAGCCTGGTGCGAAAGGGCAGCAACTGAATACCCACAAGAGCGCTTTGGTAATAGTCCTCAGCAAGCTCCAGGCTCTGTTGAATGGCCCGAGCCACAGGCTGTCGGCAGGGTATGGCAGCCTCAGCAATCTCTGTTGCGGGCAGGTCAACCCAGGTGGCGGGCAGATAGCGCCGACCCATCCGGGCATCCTCTAATACATCTCGCGAAATATTGGTCAGTTGCATCGCAATACCCAGATCTATGGCAAAACTGTCGGCACGCTGATGTTCGCAGTTCAGTACTCGGCACATCATTAGGCCCACTGTGCCGGCTACGGCGTGACAATAGCGCAGTAATTCGGCCTCATCTTTAAAGGCTGTGGGCCTCTGATCCA
>JBMZST010000340.1:0-1634 GCA_049623265.1 Porticoccaceae bacterium | reverse complement strand
CGGAAGCCATTAAAGTGACACCAGACGATGGCTTTTTGCTGGCCCAGTATGCCGAATCGCTCTATCTGGTGGCTGGCAATCGTTTTACGGCGCCAGTTATCAGGGCTATGGACAGGGCCTTTGCTGTAGATTCCAATAACCCCACTATTCTCGGCCTTAAAGGTATTCAGTCCTTTGAAAACAGAGAGTTGCAATTGGCTATCACCTATTGGCAGGGGGCTATTCAGGGTCTGGACGCTAACAGTCCCACAGCCCAGGCGCTGCAAATGGGCATTGATCGGGCTGAGAGCCTGTTGGGTGTTGCGCCGGAGACAGCGAGTGAGGAGAGACAGATTACTGTGCAGCTGAGCCTGGCGCCGGACATTGCCTTTGCGCCCGACCAGATGGTGTTTGTTGCCGCAGTTCGCGCCTCTGGCTCACCAATGCCCCTGGCAGCAAAAAAAATGCGTGCTGCTGATCTGCCCATAACAGTTACTCTCAGTGACAGTCAGGCATTAATGGCGGGTCAGGGTCTGTCATCGGTGGAAAGGGCGGTGCTTATTGCTCGGCTATCTACCACTGGCTCTGCTACGCCGCAGTCCGGCGACTGGGAAATCGTTTCTGAGGTGATTGATCTAAGCGGGGTCAATCAGCCTGTCGTGTTGGAGATTAACACTCAAAGACCCTGATTCTGTGCCGCTCTGTGGGTCTGCGGGGTCATTTAAACCGTCCCAAGCTGACCCGCAGTCTTCTCCGCTGATGCCGTTGGCAAAACTAAATGACAGAATCCCCGATTTACTGTTTTGTGTGGGGCCCAGACTGTGTAGAATTAGTCGCTAACCATGAAATAATTCCGTGGCCGAACGACCGGGTCAAACACCAACAGAAATGATAAAACATGCGGCTTAAATCGATTAAATTAGCTGGGTTCAAATCCTTTGTGGACCCGACCAATGTCAACTTCCCCAGCAATCTCTGCGCTGTAGTCGGGCCCAATGGTTGCGGTAAATCTAATATTATCGATGCGGTCCGCTGGGTGATGGGCGAGAGCTCGGCTAAGAATTTGCGCGGCGAGAATATGTCTGACGTTATCTTTAACGGATCTGGCGGTCGCAAGCCGGTGGGGCAGGCCTCTATTGAGCTGGTATTCGATAACTCCGAAGGGCGTATAGTGGGTGAGTATGCCTCTTACAATGAGATTGGTGTCAAGCGTAAAGTCACTAGAGACGGTCAGTCCAACTACTACTTAAACGGCAACAAATGCCGTCGTCGGGATATTACAGATATTTTCCTAGGCACAGGCCTGGGGCCCCGTAGCTACGCGATTATCGAGCAGGGCATGATCTCCAGGTTGATTGAGGCCAAGCCAGATGAACTGAGGATCTATATTGAAGAAGCCGCGGGTATTTCCAAATACAAAGAGCGCCGCCGGGATACCGAGGGGCGTATTCAGCGAACCATTGAAAACCTTGAGCGCCTCACCGATATACGCGATGAGTTGGGCCGCCAGCTAGGCAGGCTAGAGCGCCAGGCCAAAGCCGCCGAGAAATACGCTGAATTTAAAAAGGAAGAGCGACAGCTATCCGCGGAACTACTTGCGCTGAAATGGCGAGGCTACAACAGCTCTGCCACAGAGCAAAAACAGATTATTGGCA
>JBMZST010000339.1:0-1645 GCA_049623265.1 Porticoccaceae bacterium | reverse complement strand
CGGCATCGTAGAGTCGGTAGCAACTAATATTGGATTTCTTGCGCCAGCTCTCCAGTCGGCGCTGATTTTTCTTGAGCCGATTAAGCACCATTCGCGCACCCTCGGTCAGCTTCTGAGCTGGTGCCGGGGTACTTAATCGCTCGGCAATACGAGCTGACTTTGAGGTCATATCGGTAAATACCAGCAACTTACAGGGAATAGTGCCGTTATACAGACTGTACTGCTTGCTGGGGCTGAGATCAGTTTCACGACCCAGATCCACATTGCCGGTAAAGATAGCCGCTTTCCAGCCGGCAAAGTTCTTTTGCAGCACTGTGCCAAGTTTTTGATACAGGGGAATCAGCTCATCAATCTCACCCAAACGCTCGCCATAGGGAGGGTTGGTCAGCAGCAAACCAGTCTCCGCTGTGGGTTTGCCAAACTGATCTATGGGTTTATGGGCCAGGCGGATATGTTCATCCAACCCAGCGTTCTCTATATTTTGAGTGGTAAATTCCAGCACCCGGGGATTGGCATCATAGCCGCGAATATCCAGCTCAAGCTTTTCCAGCCCGGCGGTTTTGCGCTCTTGCGCCTCTATTACCAAAGAGTCCCACAGTGCCTGATCATGTTGCAGCCAGTAGTGGAAACCAAAGTGACCGCGCAGAATGCCCGGGGCAATATCTGCCGCCATCATGGCCCCTTCAATAATCAGGGTGCCACTGCCGCACATGGGGTCCAACAATGCGCCGCCCTCAGCGGCAATCGCTGGCCAGCCAGCTCGCAATAACAGCGCCACAGCCAGATTTTCTTTGATAGGCGCACTGCCCTGGCCACTTCGATAGCCCCTGCGGTGCAGGCTCTCACCAGAAATATCCAAGGATAGAGTGACTCGCCCCTTATGCTGGCGTACCTGAATACGAATATCCGGATTCTTGGTATCCACATCAGGGCGCTCGCCCTCAACTCGACGAATGCGATCCACTACCGCATCCTTAACCCGCTGAGAACCATACATGGTGTTGTCGATATGACGAGAGGTACCTATAAAATCGATAGCAATACTCTGAGAGGCAGTAAAGTGGCTCTCCCAGGCAATATCGTTGCACTGTTGATATAGATCATCTGCGCTATTGAGCATAAAGCTATGCAATGGCAGCAGAATGCGATTGGCTAGCCTTGACCAGAGACAGGCGCGATAGGCCAGCTCCAGAGAGCCCTCGAAATGCACAGCGGCCACGGTTTCCTTGACTCCACTGGCCCCCAGCCCCTGTAGCTCATTAGCCAGCAGCAGCTCCAACCCCTTGGGGCAGGTAGCCAACCATGACTGATCATCTAATCCAAAACTCACAAATATGACCCTTTCATTACTTCTAGGAATAAAGCGCAGCCTATATAGACAAACAAAATCTTCGACAGGATCAGTAGATTTTGGTCAACTGGACTAAGCGCAAAACGGCGCTCATTCTATCGCTCTTTACACAATTTTGTTTGATAAAAACTGCTCGAGGCAGATTTTATAAGCTGAAAAGCAGTTTCCTAAATAAACCCTTAGGAGATGATGTGAAAAAACATAAAAGAAATCAGGACCACCGGTCGTACGTAAAAGGTTATCAGGCCGCGATTCAAGAACGTTCATTGGCAACATGCCCCTATCAAGAACAAT
>JBMZST010000338.1:0-1688 GCA_049623265.1 Porticoccaceae bacterium | reverse complement strand
TATTACTGGTATCGCCAAAAAACGCCAGGCCGTCGATGTTGTTGTTAACATCTGCGACAGGATCGCCACCTTCAACCGCTGCCGACTGAGGCAGGAAGCGCGCAAAGAAAGCACGGCCCTGACCCAGATCAAGAGCTTCGTTTAGCTGCCTGACTGCCAACCATCGCTTAAAGGACTCGTACAGGCTAACGTCTTGCCACTGAATAGTCTCACTGCGAATAGCGCGCATGACACCCAGCATCTCTGCATGGTCTGAAACCACCAGAAAGTCCAGCGGTGTGCCAATCTGCACTCTGGTGCGGTTGTAGGGGTGAATTACCGGTTCACCCTTGGCCCATCGGTAGGCGGTATCTGGGTCTGCGGTGAAGTTTTTGTTTAAAAACGCATCAAAGGAATAGGTGGTATGCAGATGGGTATCGCCAAAATACAACTGGGTCTCAGTCTCCTGGCTCGCCTGGGCTAAGCCAGAAAGTGTCAGAAGGAATGGAATTATTAGTGATCTCACGGGGTTCTCCTTAATTATAATTTGTCTGTCGCCAATGTTCTGCGCGCGTATTCAAGAGTGGCCGCCGCAACGAGTTCGATTACCACTGAGCGAACTGCCTCGTCAGTCAGTCCGTCCAGCATAATGTGCACAGTACGACCAAACAAGACAGTGAGCATAAACACCAGGGGCACCGCCAACCAGGCGGCCTTGCCAGGTCGTGAACCATAGAAAGTGAACATTGCCAACATTAGGAAGGTGCCACCCAAATCACCGCGCAATGTTCCCATACCATGGGTCTCTAACGCGGCAACCGCAAAGCCTGCCTCCATCGCAGCCGGACTAAAGATAAATCCTAGAGCACCCAAGAACATTCCCAGTGCTAGCAGGCGCACTAATAAACGCAGGAGCATTTCCATTGTCTTTACTCTTATTATTATCTTGGTGTTAGCTTGTTAGTCTAACTGATTTTTGTACGTGCGTAGGCGAGTATTTTCTGACCAGAGAGTATCTATTTAAACAGTTTGCATCGGGAAACTAGTTGTCGTTTAAAGTCAGTGCTGTACAGTGATCGCTCTGATCCACCCAGAAAACAGCACATAACTATGCATAGCTTTTCTCGCACCACAGGAATCTCTGTTATCGTCGCCAATATGGTGGGCACCGGCGTATTTACCAGCCTGGGGTTTCAGCTACTCGGCATTCAATCCCCCTTTGTATTGATGATGCTGTGGTTGGTTGGCGGGCTGACGGCGCTCTGTGGCTCTCTCACCTACGCAGAGCTGGGCGCTAACCTGCCCCGCTCTGGCGGCGAGTATAACTTTCTCTCGCGCCTCTACCATCCCTGTGCCGGATTTATCTCCGGATGGGTATCGGCCACGGTAGGCTTTGCTGCCCCCGTGGCTCTGGCGGCTATGACCTTTGCCGCCTACCTGTCAGCAGTCTTCCCCGAACTCAATAGAACTTGGGGCGCTGTCTCTCTAGTGTTGGTACTGACTCTGGCTCACTGTCTTTCGCGCCGTGCCAGCAGCAGGGTGCAACAGATTTTTACTGCCCTTAAACTGCTGTTGATACTGCTATTTTGCGCGATTATTTTAATCTGGGGCAATAGCCCTCAGAGTCTTAATTTCGCCCCGCAAGCCGGAGATGAAAAACTGCTTTTTAGTGGCGCATTTGCCGTGGCACTTATTTACGTAAACTACGC
>JBMZST010000337.1:0-1744 GCA_049623265.1 Porticoccaceae bacterium | reverse complement strand
CCATGCCCTGAATTAAAAAGTCATAGCCGGGGCGCTCGGCATAGGGGCCGGTCTGTCCAAAACCGGTAATCGAGCAGTAGATCAAGCGGGGATTGATATTGGCTAGGCTGTGGTAGTCGAGACCGTATTTTTTCAGTCCGTCGACTTTGTAGTTTTCGATTAGCACATCGCACTGAAGCGCCAATTGACGAATAATCTCCTGTCCTTCGGGCTGGGTAATATCCAGGGTAACTGACTGTTTGCCACGGTTAGTACAAAAGAAATAGGCCGCGTCGTTGGTAGGCTGGCCATCCTGATCCCGTAGATAGGGAGGCCCCCAGTGACGGGTGTCATCCCCCTGGTTGGGGCGCTCAATTTTTATGACCTCTGCACCCAGATCAGCCAACATCTGACCGGCCCAGGGGCCCGCCAGTACGCGACTCATATCCAATACTTTGTAACCAGTCAGGGGTCCTGCCATAGAGTTTATCCAAAGGCCGGAATGCCGGTCTGGGCGCGACCCAGAATCAGGGCATGCACATCGGCTGTGCCCTCGTAGGTGTTAACCACCTCCAGATTCAGGCTGTGGCGCATTACCGGATATTCGTCAGAGATACCATTGCCGCCGTGCATATCTCTGGCCAGTCGAGCAATATCCAGCGCCTTGATGCAATTGTTGCGTTTCATCATAGAGATAAGCTCTGGCGCCAGTTGACCCTGATCTCTTAGTCGACCTGCGCGCAGAGATCCCTGCAGGCCAAGGCTAATCTCGGTCTGCATATTGGCCAGTTTCATCTGAATCAGCTGGGTGGCTGCTAGGGGCCGATTAAACTGGGTCCGGTCCATGCAGTACTGATGGGCGGCATGCCAGCAGTGTTCGGCAGCGCCCATAACGCCCCAGCTGATGCCGTAGCGGGCTGAATTCAGGCAGCCGAAGGGCCCTTTGAGTCCCTGCACATTGGGCATCAGCTGATCTTCGGGTACAAATACCTCGTCCATCACGATTTCACCGGTAATGGAGGCGCGCAGGGCCAGCTTGCCCTCTATCTTGGGCGCCGTCAGGCCTTTCATGCCTTTGTCGAGAATAAAGCCTCGGATAATCCCATCGTCGGTTTTAGCCCAGACCACAAATACATCGGCAATCGGTGAGTTGCTGATCCACATTTTGCTGCCAGACAGCAGATAGCCGCCATCCACAGTCTTGGCGCGGGTTTTCATACCGCCCGGGTCTGAGCCAGCATCTGGCTCCGTTAGCCCAAAACAGCCAACCCATTCGCCGGTGGCCAGCTTGGGCAGATATTTCTCTCGCTGCTGCTCTGTGCCATAGGTGTAAATCGGATACATCACCAGACTGGACTGCACGCTCATCATCGAGCGATAACCAGAGTCCACGCGCTCTACCTCTCTGGCCACCAGACCGTAACAGACATAGTTGACCCCGGGACAGCCGTAGCCATCAATGGTAGAGCCCAGCAAGCCCAGTTCACCCATCTCGTTAAAGATCGCCCGGTCGGTAGCTTCGTTTCTAAAGGCATCGCGCACCCTGGGGGCCAGATGTTGCTGCGCATAGTTGGCCGCTGTATCGCGCACCAGGCGCTCTTCGTCACTGAGTTGGTCATCCAGATTAAATGGATCTTGCCAGTTAAATTTTGCCCAATCACCTGCCATCTTAAGAGCCCTTTACTTGATAATGGTGCGCGGTGGCATCCAGCGCACTGGTTGCACGTTCGATTAATAGATCAATTTCTTCATGGCTGCTGACAAA
>JBMZST010000336.1:0-1747 GCA_049623265.1 Porticoccaceae bacterium | reverse complement strand
ATTCTCCTGCGTCATTGAGCTCGCGAACAGCAAAGTCTCGGTACTGCTCTGAGTTGCCATGGCCCGAATAGACTTCAATTAAGCGGGTCTTTTGATTGTCCATGTTTTCAGCGGTGAGCTGATGGCGCCAGTTTGAATTGGGCGGGCTATAGAACCCCCAGGTTGTACCATGGGGCACCACCATATTGTCAAAACCCCATTGGTCTAACTTGGCGAACAGCTGACCCGGAGTGGCAGCTGTTTCATAGCACTCGGCTGGCAGTTCTGGGCTGGGGATGTCCGGGTCACAGGCGGGTACAGCAGCCATTTGCATTACCCAGTCATTGTAGGAGGCATAGTAGTCGCGGTGACGCGGGTCCAGCAGGCCGAGCAAACTGGACTGTTTACCAGAGCCCGAGCGAGCGGCCACAGTGGCAACCCCCACGCCCACTGAGGCTATAGGCCTCGCCGGCAGTTTGTCGGTGCTGTCATCCTTAAACAGCACATTGTGGTGGCCGTAATGATTCTCGGCGGTGCCACCCACCTGAGTCCATTCCCAGCCTACAAAGGCAGAAATATCAGGGTTGGCGGGGTCGCCGGCCAGGCGATTGCACTGCTGCACTGAGTCTATGCCATCCCGCCATTGGCGCGGCGTAAAGCTCTCGGCGTGATCGGTAAGAAAATAGAAATCTAGCTGTGACACAAAGCGGGCATAGTCACAGGCATAGGCGGGTGGGTAGGCACCAGAGGCACCGTGCATCATGGGTAGACTGTACATAAAGGCATCAGCGGAATTGGTGGTGTGCACATGGGTATCACCAAACAGTATCTGCTTGTCGTCTCTTGTGGCGTCGAGGGCTCGCTGGGCTATGACCTCTGAGGGCAGGTTGGCCTCGCTCACCTGTCCAAACTCCAGAGGTGTTTCACGCCAGGCCCGATCCGGATCGGGAAAGTAACCAGGCAATAGTCTATAGCTTGCATCTGGCGCCAGGCCAGAGAAAAAAACCACGGCTACAGCTGCGACTCCGCTGGTGATCATAAGTACCCGTTGCAACATAATGCAGTCCTCTTGTTATCCTTTTAATGGGTTAGCTAATGGTTGGGCCGTAGCTGCGGGCGACAAACCAAAACAGCCCCAAGCCACAGAGTACCGCCGAGCCGAGGTCAGCTGCGGCACTGGTCAATTCTTTAGTTTTCTTAAGCCTCAGGTAAATTATCCAGAGGACGGCAACAATCAACAGTTGCCCCAACTCCACCCCTATATTGAAACCCAGCAGCGCTGGCCATAGCTGCTCCTGTGGCAGGCCTATCTCCTGCAAAATGGCGGCAAAACCAAAGCCATGGATCAGACCAAAGGCCAGACTGAGGGCTGGTCGCATTTTGACAGCGCTAAATTCGCCGTTGGTGGGCAGATAACTCAGGGTGAAGAGGATTAAGCCCACCAGGCTGATCAGCGGCAGAGATGAAACCATCAACCCCGTCAGCGATAACAGCAGCATCAGCCCAAGCACTGCAGCGGCACCGTAGGCAATGGGTCGATTAGCACCGGTTTTGGCGCCAATATTTTCCGCCGCAACCAAAGCGATGGTAAAGCCAATCAGCGCCTCGACTATTGTGGTTTGGGGACTAATCCAGCCAAGCACGGCAAGGCTGAGTGTAATACTGTGCCCCAGAGTAAAGCCGGTCACTAGCCAGACAACCTGGCGCAGGCTTCGCAGCATAAGCAGCAGGGCCAGCAGAAAGGCAATATGATCGTAGCCAGTGAAAA
>JBMZST010000335.1:0-1768 GCA_049623265.1 Porticoccaceae bacterium | reverse complement strand
TAGTTAGCGGCTCATTAGCTTTTACAGCATCAAAATTGCTGTGGTATATGTCAGCAATATAAGCCACCAATGCACGCAACATATCTTCCGAGGTTCGAAAGTGATATTGCAAAGCACCTAGCTTAATACCGCTGGCGCGAGCCAGGGCCCGCATGCTCAGACTGCCATAGCCCTCATCAACAATAATATCAACTGCTGCCTGTAATATCTGCTGTTTGCGCTCACTCATCGATCATAGAATCCGTTAATTTCCCGACTGAGTAGCGAGTTTACAGAAAAGGATAGCCAGAGTCTCCCAAGATAGGATTATCTTGGTTTTTTAATGGCTATGCGTGCTAGGTTAATTTTCGCTCAACTGAAACGTTGCGAGACTTAATATTGGCAGCGAGGCGCAAAATAAGCACCAACAAGCCCAAGACAGCAAAGACAACATCGATTGTCTTTACATTTTGACTTAGGGCCTGCTCGGTATAACTCACCCAGATCGCCGCCCAGAAGTACCAGATACCCACCCAATGTAGCCAACTCCATTGGGCGCGACTTAATTTTCGACGCACTGGATAAAATGAAGTAACGGTTAGTGCTAATAAAAAGACATAGCTAAGGCTTCGCCCCACAAGATCGCTGGTCTTATGCAGCTCATCCCAGTAATAGGCAGGGTATAAACCTAGCAGTACTGCAATAAAAATGGCTTGCCAGGCAAATCCAGCCGCAAAGGATAAACCGGTATAACGGCGGTTTCTCAACAACCACTGTGAAATAGCACCTGGGAAAAGCGTCACCAGGGCTGATGTCACAAAGGCGATAAATATCCAGGGAGAGGCAAACTGCACAGATAGACGTATCAATTTGACTGTGGCTTCAGGCGAGGAGATACCTATGATCAGCATCCCGGCGACCATACCGCCAAGGGTCAACAGCGCAATCAGATAAAAAAGCGGCCAACCATTCAAAGCTCTCTGTTGTAGCAGAGTCAGCTGACGACCTCCCCCACAGCACGAATCGACGCATCAATCGCCGACTGCACATAGGCATAGGCCTCGGAGTCAGAATTGGCAATGCTGATTCGGCCAAAGGGCTGTCGTCCAAGCTCGTGGGGTGCCTGCCCTGGTTCCCAACGCGGATCGTGAAGATCCATATATTCATAGGCATAGCCATGGGACCAACGATTAATGGTAATGGCCTCAATATCCCGATCAGCCTCAAAACCAGCCTCACCGAACATACCGGTAAGCTGGTGTCGAATTTCTCGCTCATAGTCAGCAAATGAGGTGGCCATTATTTTGTGCCTGCCAAGCCGACAGAGATCGCGCCCAGACTGTTTACCATCGCCCTCTGGCGCAGGCATATGGAGCATATATATCACCATGGGGTCGTTCGGTTTGGTTGAAACCTGGTAAGCCCCCAAATTTACCGGCGGCGCATGGGTGACCAATTCGAAAAAGCTATCGGCACAAACATATAGAGATGTACCCGTTTTTCGGACGGGGGCACTGGTTTTAAGCACTACATTGGCAGCGATAAAAGGAACTTTGGAGCCATAGGCTAAGTTTTCTTTTTGTGACTCGGGTAAATCCGGGCAGAGATGTGGAATCATCCCGTTGTATCCAGCAAGAATGCAATGCCTTCCCTGAACCCTATAGGCGCGATCACCAGACACATAGGAAATATCGACCAGGTCTGAGCCCCTATTGGCAACATTAACCACCGTGCTATTTAAACGAATGCGCACTGGAGCATCTTGCAAATCCAATTGGGAATAATCAAA
>JBMZST010000334.1:0-1776 GCA_049623265.1 Porticoccaceae bacterium | reverse complement strand
TGAGCGCTAATATCAATTTCCAGGTGCCAGAGATGCGCCGTATTCGCCGCATTCACTTTGTCGGTATTGGTGGTAGCGGTATGTCTGGTATTGCCGAGGTCTTGCTCAACCAGGGCTATGAAATTAGCGGCTCCGATATTGGAGTTAACCCCAATGTACGACGGCTTACCGACGCAGGCGCAGAGATATTTATTGGCCACAGTGAAAGCAATATTCAGGGTGCCGATGTGGTAGTTCAATCCTCCGCTGTCACGGTTGAGAATCCCGAGATTGCCATTGCTCGAGAGCAGGGCGTCCCAGTGGTGCGACGCGCCGAAATGCTCGCCGAATTAATGAGATACCGCCATGGTATTGCCATCGCGGGAACTCATGGCAAGACCACAACTACCAGTATGATCACTGCCATTTTGGCTGAAGATGGCCGCGACCCCACCTTTGTTGTTGGGGGGCGGGTCAATAGTGTGGGCACTAATGCAAAACTGGGTGGCAGTCGCTACCTGGTGGCAGAGGCCGATGAGAGTGATGCCTCGTTCCTACACCTGCAGCCTATGGTTTCTGTGGTGACCAATATCGAAGCAGACCATATGGAAACCTATGGCTTTGACTTTGAGGTAATGAAAAAAACCTATATCGAATTTCTCCATAATTTGCCGTTCTATGGACTGGCGGTTATGTGTATTGATGATCAGACCATTCGTGATCTGTTGGTCGATGTGGCGCGACCCATGCTGACCTATGGCTTCAGTGAAAATGCAGGTTACAGAATCCACAGCCTGGAGGCGGATAAGCGCCAGTCTCAGTTTGTGATTGATCGACCAGATGGCAAGACCTCGCTGTCTATCAAGCTGAATATTCCCGGGCGACACAATGCGTTAAATGCGGCAGCGGCCGTAGCCGTGGGCACCGATGAAGGTATTTCCGACCAGGCGATCATAGCTGGTCTGGAGAAGTTTTCGGGAGTTGGGCGCAGATTTGAAATTATTGGTGACTACCCTGTGACTGGTGGCGATGCCATGTTGGTGGATGACTATGGTCATCACCCCACTGAGGTTAAGGCCACGATAGATGCCGTCCGAGATGGCTGGCCCGATAAGCGTCTAGTGATGATCTTCCAGCCCCATCGATACAGCCGTACTCGCGATCTCTACGAAGACTTTGTCACTGTGCTGGCTCAGGTCGATGTATTGCTGGTGCTAGATGTGTATCCGGCGGGCGAAGAACCGATTGCTGGCGCCGGCAGCAAAAACCTCTGCGGCAGTATTCGCCAGCGCGGTGGCATAGACCCTATCTATGTAGAGCAGATTGAAGATGTGCCCAACCTGTTGGCGGAGCTTGTGCGCGGCAATGATCTGGTGCTGACCCAGGGTGCCGGCAGTGTCAGCAAGCTAGTGGCTATGTTGGCGGACAGCCAGTTGCGCACAGTGGCGGAGGATCAGGCATGATCATGTCTCCATCTCATTTAGGCCGAGTTGGCTTGCTCTATGGCGGCACTTCCTCAGAGCGCGAGGTATCGCTTATGAGTGGTGATGCGGTGCACAAGGCTATGCTCGATTTGGGTATTGAGGTGGTTGCCATTGACGCAGGTGACGATTTGCTGCAGATACTGCCGGGCCATAACCTGGATAGAGTATTTATCGCTCTCCACGGACCCGGGGGTGAAGATGGCACATTGCAGGGCGCTCTGGAATATCTGGGTATTCCCTACACAGGAAGTGGTGTGCTGGCCTCAGCTCTGGCGATGGACAAGCTGCGCTGTAAGCAGATGTGGCAGGGCAT
>JBMZST010000333.1:0-1814 GCA_049623265.1 Porticoccaceae bacterium | reverse complement strand
TTCATATCGGTAATTACCGGCGTCAGCAGATGAGGGATATCATCATAGACAGATAACTCCAGCATTTTGGGGTCTATAAGAATCAGCTTGACCTGTTCTGGCGAGGACTTGAATAAAAGACTGAGCAGCATAGCGTTAATGCCCACAGACTTACCGGAGCCTGTGGTACCTGCAACCAATAGGTGGGGCATTTTCGCTAAATCAGCTACCGTGGGCACACCGGCAATATCATGGCCAAGTGCCAGAGTCAGGGGCGAATTGGAACGATCATAAGCCTCAGAGGACAGTACCTCGCTCAACCTCACCATCTCGCGCTTTTCGTTGGGAATCTCAATACCCACCACCGACTTGCCGGGAATGACCTCAACCACTCGCACGCTGATAACGGCCATGGAGCGCGCCAAATCTTTGGCCAGACCACTGATGCGGCTGACTTTTACCCCCGCCGCCGGCTGTATTTCAAATCGAGTCACCACAGGCCCCGGCAGTACCTCAACGACCTCGGCCTTGATTCCAAAGTCCTGGAGTTTGAGCTCTAATAATCTCGACAGATGCTCCAGGGACTCTTCCGAATAGCCTGTCTCCAAAGACTTATCCGATGCATCTAGCAGGTTTAACGGCGGCAGTGAGCCAACCACTTCAGTGTCGGCAAAGAGTGTTTGTTGTTTCTCGCGCTCAATTCTAGGACTGACTGCGGGCTTGGCTTTTGGCGGCTTGATCGTGGGTGGCTTGCGTTCTTTGGTGCTCTTTACCGCAGCCTCAATCTTGCTAATACGCTCAGATTGCGCCTCTTTTGCCACCTTAAACTCCTGCTTGCGGCGACGACGCTCGGCCAAGATATCCGATACTCGGGCTATGTTATTGAGGGTAAAGGCTCCCATGCGGTCAATGGTCCGAATCCATGAGATATCCGCAAATACAGTAAGGCCAAACAGGAATAATGCGAGCAACAATAATGTGCTACCGGTATAGCTGAAGGCAGCTATAACCGCTTCGCCGATTTTACTGCCCAGAATTCCTCCGCTGCCGAAAGGGTATAGCGCCAGGTTGTCCAAATACTGGATATTGGCTAGTGAGGTGGCGCTGATCATTACCAGACAAAAACCAATGCTGCGGAGAATAAAAGTTACAGAATCAAAAGCTTCTCTCTCGTGGAGAAAATGCGTGCGCAAAATCTGCGATGCGCGAATCGCCAGCAGCATCGGGAACAGATAGGCCATGCCGCCAAATAGTGAGAAAAATACATCGGATAGCCAGGCGCCCACAGGCCCAATAAGATTTGCAACATCTTCTCGGGAACCGGTATGAGACCAGCCTGGATCATCTGGCGAATAGGTAAGCAGGGCCAGCAGCAGTATTATGCAAAGGGCTAACCACCCGATTAACGCGCCTTCTGCCAGCAGCTTTTTGCTGCGAGTGTCCGCATCGCCGTCAACAGCTTGCGAGCCTCTAGGGGTTTTAGTTTGGTCAGTGCTCAACGGCTAATATCCCTGTGTGTTTAGCGTGCTCAATTGTAGCTGATTCCAGCATAAACGCCATGCTGAAGCACGATATTAAGCAACTATGCCCTAAATATAAAAAACCAATTGGTGATGCTGCTGGGATTCTTTATCATAGCGCCCTATTCGCAATCACCGGCAGCTGCCGGCTTCAATTTTTACAGGTAGAGTTTGTTATATGTCTGAGTCACAACATTATCCACTGATTATTCTTGGCTCCGGCCCGGCCGGTTGGACCGCAGCAGTCTACGCGGCACGTGCTAATCTCAACCCAGTGGTTATCACTGGTATTCAACAGGGTGGGCAGTTGACCAC
>JBMZST010000332.1:0-1906 GCA_049623265.1 Porticoccaceae bacterium | reverse complement strand
TGCAGATAGACATCTCGGACAAACAGGTAACTGTCGCCAGATATGGCGTCATCCAGCCCCAGTAACTCGGCTCTCGTAGAGACTAGACCCAGGAGTCTGAGACTATTGCGGGCGGAAACGTCCTCCAACTCGGATACGGGGTTGGCGAAGCTATCTATGTACCTAGCTGGCGCATCGCGCAGGGTGGAGGGACCAATCAGGGGTAACATGAGATAGGGCCCTTCGCCTACACCCCAGGCACCTAATGTTTGACCAAAATCTTCACCCTCTCCTTTGGGCAGTCCCGCTTGCGAAGCGACATCAAACAAGCCGCCGATTCCGAGGGTGCTATTGATCAGAAATCGCCCTGTATCGTTTGCCGCCTGGCCAAACTTGGCCTGCAGCAGGCTATTGGCTATATTGGTGAGCTCGTCGAGGTTACTAAAGAAGTTAACCACGCCTTTTTCAACCGGGTCGGGCAAGGTGTTGGTATAAATTTTGGCCGCGGGGCGGGCAATATATTTATCCAGCGTTTCGTTAAAGGCATGAGTTTTTCTGTTGAGGTTTTCGTAGGGGTCTGGGTTTTTGACAGTATCGGCTTCTGCATGGACTGCGGATACTAGCCCCATACTGCAGAGTATGGCTATCAGCAATGTCTGATGGAAATATCTCATTCTTCTCTCGCAATTCATTTTGCTTTTTTGAACCTACTTGCTGTCGCAACCTGGTGTTGGCAGCTCGGACACAGCGACATATTACTGCCCTATCGCGTCTGCGTACACTGTCATTTTTGGATTAAATTGGCTGAAAACCGCTAATTATTTCTCTGTGGTAAAGCTGCCAGAGAATATCAGCACCAAACTCAACCAAATTATCTGGCTCAAGGTGGTCAATTTCCCGCGCTAATTTAACTATAGCCTCTCTGCCGCTGCACTGCTGAGGCTCAATAATATCCAGTAATCTAATAGTAAGTACGTTGGATTCCATAAAGCCGATGTGCAGATCGCGGTTGCGGTAGATAATCAGTGCGGCGGTCTCTGCCTGACTTGCTGCGGGCTGGTAGCTAGGACCCAGTTTATGCACGGGGTACTGGTAAACAAAGCGCCAGGCCGTGGGTGAAATTAGAGGAATATTATCTATGAGGTTACCTACGGGAGCCCTCTTGGCAGGGATTTCCAGGGTGGAGATATCCAGTGCCAGCTCAACCCACTCGTAATGGGCCAGCTCCAGCATAAAGTCTGGATCATCTGGCTGGGTTTGGCGCTCGGTTTGCAAGTAACTGAGAAACTCTTTGCTGATATCTAAAAAATACGGGCTGTGACTCTGATGGCGATGGATAAAATCGCGCACCATGGCATGCCAATGGGTCGCTACGAGAATCGATTTAAGCACCGGGAAGCCCGAGGCAAGAAAGCTCTCAATATTGTTGTAGAACAGGTCGCGGTAGATCGCTAGGCGGCGATCTTCTATACCGACTGGTGGTGGGTTTTGCTCCGGGTGGCGAATATGGGCGGCAAATGCCAGCTGCGTGTCGCGAAAGTCCTTGGACGCTGGGTTGTGCACAGGCTTAGCCATGGGCCAGTTGCGCCTCGTGGCTAGCATGCTGTTGCAGTTCTCTGATATGGCTAACTTCCTGCAATAGGTCTGGTACCGACGGTAGATTAAAATCCCTCTCCAGTAATGTAGGAAAGGGGCCAAAATATTGGTAAGCCGCTGCCAGTAGATGCCAGACTGGGTCGATCACATCAGCTCCATGGGTATCTACCCGCAGGTCGGTCGCTTGTTCGTAATGACCGGCGATATGGCCATAGACTATCCTGTGGCCGGGCAAGGCTTTTAGAAATTCATAGGGGTCATAGCTGTGGTTGATACTGTTGACGTAAATATTATTGACATCGAGCAGGAGGTCGCAGTCGGCTTTTTGCAG
>JBMZST010000331.1:0-1951 GCA_049623265.1 Porticoccaceae bacterium | reverse complement strand
TCTCGGGCCAGAACTTCCCCTATATTTTGGTGCCGCTGATGGCAGAACAGAATGTGATGATCAATCCGGCGCGCCCATTGGCAATTTATCAGTCGATGTCACTGCACCTGGACCGCCTTGATTTGGCGGGCCCAGCGGTTGAACTTGCAGAGACCAAAATGCTGGTCGAGGGCAAGCGCGGCGACGTAGAGCTGCAGTTTCGCCTGATGGACGGCAGCCAGATCGTTGGCTGTGGAGTTAAGAAAATTATTCTAAGCGGTCTGCGTGAGTACCAGCAGGCCGCTGTTGACGAGATGATTGCCGACTATAAATCCTGGCAGGCCGATTTCGACGCTGCTTCCTCAGCGAGCTAAGATATCTTTTAAAAAGTGCCCTGTGTGAGAGCCTTTCACCTGAGCTACATCCTCAGGAGTACCCTGGGCAACAATCTGTCCGCCACCTGAGCCCCCCTCGGGCCCTAGGTCAACTATCCAATCCGCTGTTTTAATTACATCCAGGTTATGTTCAATGACCACTACCGTATTGCCGTGATCGCGCAGGCGATGCAGCACTGCCAGTAGCTGCTCAATATCATGGAAGTGCAGCCCCGTAGTGGGCTCATCGAGAATATACAGGGTCTTGCCTGTGTCTCGTTTTGATAGTTCCTTGCTTAGTTTGACTCGCTGCGCCTCACCACCAGACAGGGTTGTTGCTGACTGGCCCAGGCTGATATAGGACAGGCCGACATCAATCAGAGTTTGTAGTTTGCGTGCAATGGCTGGAACCGCATCGAAGAACTCACGGGCATCTTCTATGGTCATTTCCAGCACCTGGTGGATATTTTTACCTTTATAGAGCACGTCCAGGGTCTCGCGATTATAGCGCTGACCTTTACAGACATCACAGGGCACGTAGATATCCGGCAAAAAGTGCATCTCTACCTTGGTGACACCATCGCCCTGGCAGGCTTCACAGCGACCGCCTTTGACATTAAAGCTAAACCGCCCGGGGCTATAACCTCTGGAGCGAGCTTCCTGGGTGCCGGCAAACAGTTCCCGCACCGGGGTAAAGATGCCGGTGTAGGTGGCTGGATTGGAGCGGGGCGTGCGGCCTATAGGGCTCTGGTTGATATCTATACACTTATCCAGGTGGCTCAGGCCGGTGATTTTGGTATGGGCGGCAGGTTTTAGTGTAGTAGCTTTATTGAGAGCCACGGCCGCTGCCGGATACAGCGTCTCATTGATTAGGGTTGACTTGCCAGACCCAGAAACACCAGTGACGCAGGTGAACACTCCCTGAGGTATTTCCAGATCAATATTTTGCAGATTGTTACCACTGGCGCCGGTAATCTTTAGCGCCTTGCCCTTACCTTGGTGACGCTGCTTAGGGATCCGAATGCCCCGTTTGCCGGAGATAAACTGGCCGGTCACCGAGTTTTTATTGGCTTTGATCTGTGCAGCTGTTCCTTCGGCAACCACCTCACCACCGTGGATGCCAGCCCCTGGACCTATATCGATAATATGATCGGCTGAGGCTATGGCGTCTTCGTCATGTTCAACCACAATGACGGTATTACCCAGATCACGCAGCCTGACCAATGTCTTGAGCAGCCTTTCGTTGTCGCGCTGATGCAGGCCAATCGAGGGCTCGTCGAGAATATACATCACACCCACCAGACCAGCGCCAATCTGGCTGGCTAGCCGTATGCGCTGGGCCTCTCCGCCAGACAGAGTATCGGCACTGCGATTGAGCGATAGGTAGTTCAGTCCCACATCGACCAAAAAATTGAAGCGCTCACGAATCTCTTTGATAATCTTTTCGGCAATCTCACCCTGGCGACCTGGCAGATTGAGGTTTTCGAAGTACTCGCTGCATTCGCCCACGGGGAGGCAGACTATATCCTCCAGACGACGATTATCGATAAAGACATTGCGCGCCGATTTGCGCAGTCGGGTACCCGAACACTCCGGGC
>JBMZST010000330.1:0-1961 GCA_049623265.1 Porticoccaceae bacterium | reverse complement strand
CAGTGCGGGGTTGCTTCGGGGATAGTCCAGCACCAGAGCAAAAGCGGCATCGGGATCCTGAATATCACATTGATAGAGCCGACGACCGATTAACCCGGCAGCATTGGCGCCATCGACAACTCGACAGTCCGGGTGCTGCAGCCTTATATAGGGTTCCTGCCCTGCAGGCATAACCGGCGGTACTTTCCACTTTACAAGGAACTGGCTGGTATTGTTTTCCACCACTTCTACATAGACCGGCCGGGCCTCATCGGCGACCACCCAGCTACTGACCAACAGTGCGAGAGCAAAAAAAGCTGTGCGCATTATTCTGTCTCGATCTGATATTTGGCCATAAGCTTGTCAATAGTCTGGCGTTTTACCTCTCTCTGCTGCTGGCGCTGAGCATCGGCAAAGACTGCAGAGCTGACCTCCTCAAATTCAGGAAGATAGGCAGCGGCATTTTTAACCAGCAACACCAGATGCCAGCCATAGCTGGACTGCACTGGCCCCTGCCACTGCTCCCCAGCGCTTAGAGCAAATACCGCTTGCTGAAAGGACCCACCAAAATGGCTGCTAATCTCATCATCCTCGCGATTGACATAATTGCGGTTGTAGAGAAAACGTTCGCCGTATCTGGAGGCATTTTCAAAGGGCACCTGTCCAGCATTAAGCTGGTCCAGCAGTTTATCTGCCATCGCCTGGGCCTCTTCCGAGGGGCGATTTTGCGTGGAGATAAAAACATGGGTAAAGGTGGCTTCGGCGGCTTTTTTATAATCTTGCTGATTGTCAGCATAGTAGTCGCGCAGATCCTGCTCGGTTAAGGGCTCGGCTTCGTCATAAAAACCCTGGGCCAGATAGTCCATTTTTTGGATCAGGCGGCGACGGATAATCTGGTCATTATTATCCAGATTGAGGGCCATAGCCTCGCGGAAAAGCACCTCGTCACGAGCATAGTCGTCTACCAGTCGCTGACGCTCCTCAGCACCCAGTGCAGCCAGTGCGGCCTCGGCCTGGTCAGGCCTGAAGGTTTTGGCCCGCAGCTGCATAAACTGCAGCAACTGCTGATCGTCGACCTCAATCAGATACTGGTCATAGGCATAGTCTTCGGCATTAATCCATCGCTCGCCGCCGAGAAGCACCAGCGCAATTAATAAAAACTGCACCAGTGGTTCTTTCAACAATTTCTTGAACATGGGACTTTAAAATTCCTTCTAAATTTCCTTTTATCCTGGTTTATAGACCATAAAGCGTCAAGGCGTATACCAAACCGGCGATGTATAGGCGCGCTCTTGAATAGTTTTTGCTCCGCGGGGCGGAGTATCCAGGCCCAGCGCCAGACTATCGTAAAGACCATTGCGCGGTGTGGGTATCTGCAGTACACGAGCGTAATAAAACGCCGATTGGGCAGGATCAAAATCCGGATCCGACCATTTAACAGCAAACTCAGCCTGGCCAATGGTATTGGTATATCTGGCCGATTTTAGATCTACAGTAGTGCCCACAGCTGGCAACTTGCCCTCGGCATCAAGCTCTCGATCACCTGACCAGTCTATATTGTAGACCTTTTCATGCTGCTCGCCTGTGGCATCAACCCAACCCTTCACAATCTGCACACGGTCAAGGTTGGCATCTACCGGGTCTTTTACCGCTCGCACCAAAAACTGCGGCGCACCGGCAGTGGCATTGGCAGTTAAATCACCCCCCATGGGCACTCCGTACTGATAGCCGATATGGGAAAAGTGTTCGGAGGTCTCGGCATTGGCAGGAAAATCCCAGCCCGCAAATAGCTGAACACGCAGACGTGGGCCACTGGTGGCGTAAGTCTCTTTGCGCTTAAAGGCGGCGTAAATGGCCTCGCGGCTATTTTCTTCCGCCCAGACCGCAGCAAGGCCGGAGGCCGACATATCCCACCCACTGGCGCCGGTAGGGTTACCCAATGCTGGCGCCTTGGTTTCTGGCGTACTGTCCGCGGCCATTTT
>JBMZST010000329.1:0-1962 GCA_049623265.1 Porticoccaceae bacterium | reverse complement strand
CCCACCTGAGTGCGGTGCAGACTGACAACATGATTGCCCAGTGCGGCAAACATACGTTTGACCTGATGGTATTTCCCCTCGGCAATACTCAGGCGCAGATGGTATGGGTCCAGCTGTTCCATAGCGGCCGGCAAGCAGCGGTGTTTTTCCCCTTCCAGCAGCACACCCTCGGCAAGGGCAGACTGGTAGTGATCATCTATGGGCTCAGCAAGACCTACTTCGTAGATTTTGTCGCAGCCAGAGCGAGGCGAGGTCAGGCGGTGATTCCATTGGCCGTCATCGGTAATTAATAGTAGGCCTGTGGTGTCGATATCCAGGCGTCCAGCGATTTGTAGCTCTTCACTGCGATGCTCGTATACCAGACCTATGGCTGTGGGATGATTGCGGTCTTTGGTGACTGAGACAACGCCGGCGGGCTTGTTCATCATAAAGTAGCGCTGTTGCGCCAGCCTGATATCTGAGCCTTCGATGGCGACAGTTTGGTCTGGACCTACCTTCTGCGCCGGATTAGTCGCGACCTCATCTTCAATGGTGACCTCACGGGCTTTGATCAGCCGCTTGGCATCGGTACGCGATAAATCCGTGGCATTGCTTATGTATTTATCCAGGCGCAAGAGTGGGTTTAACCTCGGTTAGCTAATAGCTGAGCCGCTTCTTTGGCAAAGTAGGTCAAGATGCCGTCAGCCCCGGCGCGCTTAAACGCCAGCAGAGATTCCATAATCACCTGCTCGCGATTGAGCCAGCCATGATCAAAAGCTGCGCAGTGCATGGCATATTCACCACTGACTTGGTAGGCAAAGGTGGGCACTCTGAGCTCATCTTTGACTCTGCGCACCACATCCAGGTAGGGCATACCGGGTTTGACCATAATCATATCGGCGCCTTCGTTCAGATCCAGGGCGCATTCGTGCAGTGCTTCATCGGAATTCGCAGGGTCCATCTGATAGGTTTTTTTGTCGCCGCCCTTAATATTGCCCGCCGATCCCACGGCATCTCTAAATGGCCCATAGTAAGAAGAGGCGTATTTTGCCGCGTAGGACAGTATCTGGGTATTAACGAAGCCATGGTCTTCCAGCGCTCCACGGATACAGCCAATGCGACCGTCCATCATATCTGAGGGAGCGACAATATCGGCACCAGCCTCCGCATGGGAGAGCGCCTGTTTGACCAGTGTTTCATTAGTGATGTCGTTGAGTACATAGCCGGTGTCAGCGTCGATAATCCCGTCCTGGCCATGGCTGGTAAAGGGATCCAGCGCTACGTCGGTGATAACGCCCAGCTCTGGCACCGCTTGCTTAAGGGCGCGCACGGCGCGCTGAGCCAAACCCTCAGGATTGTAGGCTTCTTCCGCCAGCAGTGACTTTTTTGCCTCACCCACTACAGGGAAAAGGGCCACGGCGGGAATGCCTAGTGCGGCAATTTCCTTGGCCTCTGCCACCAGCAGGTCGATTGAGAGTCGGCTGACGCCAGGCATGGAGGCCACGGCCTCTGTTGTGGCGGTGCCTTCAATAACAAAGAGCGGCAGAATCAGATCATTGGCAGTCAGCGAGGTCTCACTGGTTAGGCGCCGTGAAAAGTCCGTTGCGCGATTGCGACGCATACGACTGTAAGGATAGGGTCCGCGACTTGTTTTAAAGCTCATGCTATCTCCCAGAGAAACATTTTATTCCAACTGCTGTTAAATCAGCCTGGCACATTTTAGCGCTCTGCCGAATTAAATGCGCGCGTAAACACGCTCCGCGGCATTGAGTGTATCTTCAATATCCTGATCTGTGTGAGCCGCCGACATAAAGCCCGCCTCGTAGGAGGCTGGAGCCAGATAGATTCCCTCTTGCAACATGCCATGGAAAAACTGGGCAAAGCGCTCTGTGTCACATTGCATCACCTGGTCATAGTTAATAATTTTTTCTTCCTCTGAGAAGAAAACCCCCCACATGGTGCCCACATGATTACTGGTCATAG
>JBMZST010000328.1:0-1970 GCA_049623265.1 Porticoccaceae bacterium | reverse complement strand
TTCAGATTGCCGAGCAGGGGCTAAGTCATCAGATCGCTATGCCCGACTGCCCCGGACCAGAGGGTCTGGGTGACGACAATGCACGCTGGAATGAAATGATCGCCAAACTCAGGGCAAAGGACGGCAAAGGCGCTGCGGCCCACCGTCCCTCGCTGCGACCCATCGAAATGCGCTCAGTGGAGCCCATAGACTATGCCAACCCCAGCCCGCGCAAGCCTGAGCAGCAAATCTGGATCAGGGCTACGGGCTCCATTGCCGAACTGGCAAAGAGCGATACCCAGCCATTGCATCATGCGGTTTTGGCCTATGCTTCAGACTTTAATCTAATGGGTACATCCCTGCTGCCCCATGATATCAGCATCATGAACCCCAAATTACAGCCGGCCTCGCTGGATCACTGTATCTGGTTCCACGATAGCTTTCGCGCCGATGAATGGCTGCTGTATGTGCTGGATAGCCCGAGATCTAGCCATGCACGAGGCTTTAACCGCGGCTCCTTCTATAGTCAAGATGGCAGACTGGTGGCCAGCGCTGTGCAAGAGGGGCTGATTCGCCTGCATCAGGACTAGCCACCGAACTAGCGGCTACAGATTGAGGTATTTCTTCTGTTTGGCACTGACCTTCTTTAGATAATTTCTGGTTTCGCCGCGGATATGACGGTTGGTCAAAAACCAGTAAAACTCACTGACAGTCATTTGATTGATACGCGCCAGTGACTTGGTCTTATTGCCATTCTTATCCAGACTGCGCCAGAGATTACCAGCGCCGCCGTTATAACTGGAAATAATGGCGTACTCGAGTTTTTTTGGGTGTTTGATCCCCGACAGATAGCGCGTCCCGAGAATACGCAGGTAACCTGCCGCCACCTCAATATTATTACTGGGGTTGTACAGGTAAGATGAGCTAGGGGTGTGCTTGTAGCCTTTGATAATGGAAAAATAGTCGCGCCCCGCCGTATTGGCCTTAATCTGCATTAGCCCCAGGGCATTGGAGCCAGAGCGCGCCAGTGGATTAAACGAACTCTCGGTTTCCATAATCGCCATCATCAATGAAGCAGACACATTGTGCTGTCGACCCGCTGCTTTGACATAGTTGATATATTTGCCACCGGCAATATTCTTGTGCTCCTTGACCATACTGATCTTAGTTCGATAGCGCCCTTTGTAACGCTCCGCACTTTGGGCCAGATGATCGGCAAAAAGCTCTGCCGTCCAGGGATGCTCAATGGGCTTACCCCGGTGATCAAGAATCTGTTTCCAAAAAAATGGCTTTCTGGTGCGCTTATTCACCAAGCCAAAATCGCTGGCCGTCTTGGCGTCGATCACCGAGGGATCTATTTGGGTGAGCAAAATTTCAACAATAGACGCTTGCAGCAACTGAAGATTGGTAGCCGTCACAATCACCAGACCGCTCTCAAAGTCGACCACCGTGTCGCTATCGGCAACATCGTTAAATACCAGCACCGAGGGTCTTATGGATCTGGCTTGGTCAGGCCCATTTTCGTATTCCCACAACAGCGCCGCCACATCTTCATCATAGGCGTCGTAGTCAATGGCCAGAGCCACACCAGACGCAAATACAGATAACAGAGCAATAAACAGAGTAAATCGGTGACTCATAGTAGCGACTTATACCTTCTTATACCTTATAGCCATACTCAGGATGCTGCTCAAGCAGGCCCTGGCGCATACGCCGCATACCCAGAATCCAGCGTTCGTAATCTGCTCCTTTGCGCTGCACATAGTCCGCTAGCTCGGCATGAGGTTGAATCATAAAGCGGCCCTCTGTCATGCCGGCCAACACCGAATCTGCTGCTTCGTCCGCGGTCATCATGGCATCAGCACCGGTCACGCCGCGACCGCCTTCGGTCATAGCGGTAGCCACATACAGTGGGCAGACCACCGAGACTTTAATATTGTCATCACCATGGGTAATGGCCAGGGATTCCGCAAAACCCACAGCGGCGGTCT
>JBMZST010000327.1:0-1986 GCA_049623265.1 Porticoccaceae bacterium | reverse complement strand
ATCACGGCCAGGCAGGCCCTTACCTCATCGGTCACTCTGTCAAGATTTACGCTGCCGGGCACTGCCGCCAGAATAGCCAGACTGAGTTGGTCATGTATCACGGCCTGACCAATATCCAACAAGCTGACATCGTAGCGGGATAGCACCTCGGTAATCGCACTGGTGACACCGGGTTTGTCTTCCCCGAATACATTGATAAGCAGAATATTTTTCACAGAATAGGGCCGTGGTGATTTTTAAGGCTGCCATTATATAAAAGCTACAGGAATAGGATAGAATGCGCGGAAAATAAATTCAGTTAGGGACGGACAACATTATGCAGCGACAATATTCCGTGGCTAAAAAATTACCTGCGGCAGTACTGTCTCTGTGCTTACTACTGGGGCTTTTGGCTTCACTGCTTATCAGTGGCCAAACCGGGCAGCTGGCTGAAGAGGCCATTACCGATAAAAGCCGCAGCGCCCTGAGTCAGCTGGATGAGCTCATCCGCACGCCCCTGTTTAACAATGATCAAATCAGCGTTCAGGTGGCCCTTAGTCGAACTGTTGAGGACCCAGTCATTGTCAGTGCCAGCCTGTTTGATGTGGAGGATCAGCTGATCAGTCAGAGTCGCAGTGGCGACCAGCCCTCCGACAAACTGCAGTCTTTTCGCCGCGATATAGAGCTGCAAGACAGTATCTTGGGCGCTGTGGTGATAGAACTCGATAGCCAGCCCATTTACAGCGACTACCGCAATGTCCTGGTCAGCTGGCTGCTGCTGTGGTTTTTATTTACCGCTGCCTGCACCTACGGCAGTTTGCTGTATGCAGAGCAGCTGGCGCGGCGCTTGCGTATTCTCAGCAATCGTCTACCCGGTGGCGGTGACCCTATTATCGACGAGCTTACGGCGCTGGAGGCCAAGATTCAGCCCCTGCTGTCTAGCTCTGGTCCCGGTGATGAAAACAGTAGCAATGGTTATTACTACACGCTGGTAAGAGCGGGCATTAAAAATCGCCAACGACTTAATCACCAATTAAATCGCAATAATCTCGAGCAACTCTTTGAAAAAATTGATTACTGTACTGCCAGAACCATAGAGCTTTACGGTGGCCAGAGAGTCGAGGGCGCGGATGGCAGCATCTATTTTTATATTCGCTCAACTCAGAACTCAAAGCAGCAACTACTGCTCTGTCTTATGGCGGTATACAGCCTGCAACAGCTACTTGAGCGCCTATCTGACAAGCTGGGTGTGGATTTGGAGATTAACTGGACAGTCTGCGGTGGCAGCCTCAACAGCCTGCCCCTATTAAGTTTTGACGAGGGGCTGGCGGCGCTAAAACAACAGTGTGCCCAGCTTGGCGATCAGCTGTCGGAAGCCGTGATTGGATTGCACACCACGGAGTACGACATTGAGGCCCTGTCTTCGATTGCGAGGTTTCTGGTGTTCGACCAAAACTGCTTTATCCTCGAGGGCTTTCCCGAGGGACGGCAAACGCTGCTGGAAAAACAGATCGTCCATCTGGCAACTGTCTGCCTGTAATTAGAGGCCGCTATCCTCAAGCGAATTGATCTGCAGACTCTGATCCATCTCCAGCGCTGGTAGCTCCTCGCTGGGTCTGCCAACAACTTTTGCCGGCACTCCAACCACGGTGACATGGGCGGGCACCGACTCCAGAACCAGACTGCCTGCGCCAATTTTTACACCCTCACCTATACTGATATTGCCGAGAATTTTGGCACCAGCAGAAATCATCACGCCATCGCCAATTTTCGGATGGCGTCGCCCCCCCTGGCAGCCGCTGCCACCCAGGGTCACTGAGTGCAAAATCGACACATTGTCACCCACCACTGCGGTCTCACCAATCACCAGACCTGTGGCATGGTCGAGCATAATGCCCGAGCCCATCTGCGCTCCCGGGTGGATGTCTACAGCGAAGGTTTCAGAGACCTGATTCTGCACAAACAGAGCCAGAGATTTGCGCTCCTGACCCCAGAGCCAGTGGGCCA
>JBMZST010000326.1:0-2015 GCA_049623265.1 Porticoccaceae bacterium | reverse complement strand
AGAAGTTTTAGCTTTGGATAATGGGGAATGCCGTTTTTAAAGGGGGGGTAGTCCTCGCCTGCTATCAATGGCTGCAAATAGTCCCGAGCTTTTTGAGTAATACCAAAGCCATCCTTGGTGATAAAAGATCTGGGCATTTTCTTTTCTACGTTGGCGACCTTTGCCAGAGAAGCTTCGCCTAGAGACCAGGAGAATTTTTTGCCGGTGCCCCGCTCAATAGTCACCATAATGCCGCTTTTGCCAGCTACGGCCTTTTCCACTGCGGCCCGACCCACAGCATAGGCCTGCTCAACATCCGTTTTTGAAGCCACATGACGGGCAGACCGCTGCAGGTAGTCGGCTAGCGCGTAGTGATACTTGTAGCCCAGTGAATGTTTCACCATGCTGGCTAGGGTGGGTGCCACGCCACCCAGTTGCTGGTGGCCAAAGGCATCTTTGTTGAGTGAGCCAGAAATCAGAGCGCCATCGGCATAGCTGGCACCCTCGGAGGCAACCACGACACAGAAGCCCTTTTCGGCGACAGTTTTTTCTACCTTGGCAATAAAGTCTTCGCGGACAAAGGGGATTTCCGGGAACACGATGATATGGGGTGCGTCTCCTGCCTCGGTGGCTGCCAGGCCACCGGAAGCAGCAATCCAGCCAGCGTGGCGACCCATGACCTCAAGGATAAAAATCTTAGTGGACGAGGCGGCCATGGAGGCAATATCCAAGCTAGCCTCCTTCGTAGACACGGCCACATATTTGGCCACTGAACCAAAGCCCGGTGAACAGTCGGTGAAGGGCAGGTCATTATCTATGGTTTTAGGGATATGAATGGCCTGAATGGGATAGCCCATTTTGGCCGAGATTTGAGAGACCTTTAAGCAGGTATCTGCGGAGTCGCCGCCGCCATTGTAGAAGAAATAGCCAATATTGTGGGCTTGAAACACCTCCACAAGACGCTCGTATTCTGCCGTGCTGTCTTTGATATCTTTCATCTTGTAGCGGCAAGAGCCAAAGGCACCACCTGGCGTATGTTTGAGCGCCTTAATGGAGGTCGGGGTCTCTTTGCTGGTATCGATCAGATTTTCTTGCAGGGCACCGATGATGCCGTTCTGACCGGCGTATAGGGTGCCGATTTTGTCTCTGTGTTCTCTGCAGGCTTCTATCACCCCGCAGGCGGAGGCATTGATAACCGCGGTGACACCGCCAGACTGAGCGTAAAACGCATTCTTCTTGGCCATAACTACCCTGATCCCGTAAGTCCCTTATAAAGCGGGCATGTTACCGCTTTGACGCCGGCGGTAAAAGGAAAAACACCTAATCTGTACTTATGCTGAACATAAGCTTTACCGACAGTTGATCCGGATTCCGCGCCCTGTGATATGGCTGCTGGGTGTACTGGCTGCTGATTGAAAACCAGGCTTGCCTCTGAGCCACCTGCGCCGGCAGGTAATAGCCTAGCTCCAGGCGCTGCTCTCGGCCACTGGGTTGCAGTGCAATGGGCACAGTCTGGTAAATCACCTCGCGGTCAATGGTGCGACCCCTGGCCAGTGTCACTGCGGCTCGACCAGTCTCCACCCGCAGAGGTTGACTGATAGTCAGACGCAATTGATCACTGCTGTGCCACAGTGATCGGCCGCTGAACCCCAGCGCCCAGGAGCCACTGCGAATCTCCGGATCCAGGGCAAAAATCTCACTGGAAACCGTGCCTGTATGGGTATTGCCCTGGTACAGGGCGGCAAAGGTCTGCCATCGGGGATTGATCTGTATATGGCCATTGAGACCGATAAAAAAGGTTTCAGATCGTCTGAGGTCTCCCAGGGCTGAGCTAATGCTGGTGCCCAAAAAGCTCTGTTGCTCGCGCACAAAACCAGCCTGAAAACCCAGGCCATAGGCTGCTGTACCAGGGTTGGAGACCAGACTGTACTCCAGCAGAGCGCCGTCTCCCTCTAGGGCCTTTTGGGGCTGGTACCTGTGCCAACTGGCGCTGCCATTAAATAGGCCCAGGCGCAACTGTTGCCCGGTCGCTGTGA
>JBMZST010000325.1:0-2042 GCA_049623265.1 Porticoccaceae bacterium | reverse complement strand
CCGTCATGGCATTGGCCGCCACTGATCTGGCGGCAGATATCTGTGTGCTACCCTCGAGCCCGAGCAGGCATTTGGCATGTCCTAACTCTAACTCGCCCCGCTCTAACTGCTCTTGCACAGCCTTTTCCAGGGAAGCTAGACGCATCAGGTTAGTCACCGCGGAGCGCGACTTACCCACGGCTTCTGCTACCTGTTGCTGCGTCAGATTAAACTCCTCCTGCAAACGAATCAGTGCCAAGCTTTCTTCCATGGCATTGAGATCTTCCCGTTGGATATTCTCAATAAGCGCCATGGCAATAGTGGCCTCATCGGTTACCTCGCGCACTATGGCGGGAATAGTATCCAACCCAGCCTGCTGAGTAGCTCGCCAGCGGCGCTCACCAGCAATGATTTCATATTGATTATCGCCAGTAGGGCGAACAATAATGGGCTGCATCACCCCCTGTTTGTCAATTGAATCCGCCAGCTCTTGCAGAGCCTCGGGGTTTAGATCGCGACGGGGTTGATATTGGCCTGGGCGCAAAAACTCCACTGGCAAGTTTGTGAGCGTTCCCTCCGTTGGCGAGAGAGAAACCGAGGTTTGGCTGGCAAAGTCTAGTGCCGTTCCAGCGACAGATTCATCCTGTAAATCCTCCGATTCCTCAGGTATACCGAGAAGCGCATCCAATCCTTTGCCGAGACTCTGTCGTTTTGCTGCCATCTATCTTCTTCCTGCTGCCTGTGGTTTCGGTGCCTGTGCTGCCTTTTCCTGCCTGAGTATCTCACCAGCCAGAGCCAAATAGGCTACAGATCCCTTGGAATTTCTATCATACGCCAGTGCTGGCTTTCCATGACTGGGAGCCTCAGCTAGCCTGACATTACGCGGAATGCTAACTCTGTAAACCCGATCACCAAAGTATTTTCTCAACTGTGCTGACACCGCATTGGTTAAACTGCTGCGGGGGTCGTACATGGTGCGCAATATACCTTCTATTCGCAACTTTGGGTTAATTAACTTGGCAATCTGGCGAATGGTGTTATTTAGCGCTGACAACCCTTCCAGTGCATAGTACTCACACTGCATGGGAATCAGCACACCATCGCTGGCCACCAAAGCGTTGACGGTCAGCATATTTAATGAGGGGGGGCAATCGATAATGACATAGTCATAATTAGCCTCAACCCGTTTAATAGCGTGACGCAGGCGACTCTCCCGACCTATCTCCTGCATTAACTCGACTTCTGCTGCCACCAGGTCACCATTGGCAGGCAATAAATGGTATTTCCCCTGCTCGGAAGTAACAATCACATCCTCTATCGCATGCTTTTCCGTGAGAACATGATAAACGCTGCGTTTACACTCAGCTTTGTTAACACCAGAGCCCATGGTAGCGTTGCCCTGGGGATCTATATCCACCAAAAGCACACGCTTTTTATAGGCTGCGAGAGAAGCCGCAAGGTTGACGCTGGTAGTAGTTTTGCCCACACCGCCTTTTTGATTTGCAATTGAGAGTATTCGAACCACTGCACTTACCTTTAAAGGTTTAAACCCGGCGACCGATCAGTTTCAACGATTTTTATCAGGTGCCGTTCGCCGTCAACACCCGGTATATCTAATCGGCACAAGTCTGAGACCTTATAGTTTTTATCTAGCTGGCTCAACTCCGATTCCGGAATTTTGCCTTTCATGGCCATAAAGCTCCCCTTATCTGCTAAAAGGTGGGAACAGTTGGTAAGCATGGTAGGTATGGCGCTAAATGCCCGGCTAAGCACTGTGTCAAAGCGCTCTGGTGGTTGGAATGCCTCCACTCTGCTGTTAATTTCAATCACGTTAGCCAAGCTGAGCTCATTAATAGCCTGAAACAGGAATCGGGTTTTTTTGCCGTTGCTATCCAGTAGCGTGAAGCGTTTATCCGGGCACATAATTGCCAGTGGTATCCCTGGCAACCCAGGCCCGGTACCCACATCAATAATATTAATGGACTCTATTATGTGGGGTATCACCGCAAGACTATCCAGAAAATGCAGATCGATCATCTGCAATGGGTCGCGTATCGCCGTCA
>JBMZST010000324.1:0-2098 GCA_049623265.1 Porticoccaceae bacterium | reverse complement strand
CTGGTCAGTGGGCTAATCGATAATATTAGAAAGATTCCTCGCCGCGGGCGGTAAACACTTCGACACCGTCGGCGGTCACTAGCATGGTGTGCTCCCACTGGGAGGACAGTCGACCATCTTTAGTCTCCACGGTCCAGCCATCGGATTTGAGTTTCGTCTGGTGCTTGCCTGCATTGACCATAGGCTCGATGGTAAAGGTCATGCCCTCGACCAGCTCCAGGCCTGTGTCTGGTCTGCCGTAATGCAGTATCTGTGGTTCCTGGTGGAACTCCGGCCCTATGCCATGGCCGCAGTAGTCGCGGACTACCGAGTAATAGTTGGCCTCGGCATGGCTCTGTATCACATGACCTATATCGCCCAGACGAATTCCTGGGCGCACCATTTCAATGCCTTTATACAGACATTCCTGAGAGACCTTGATCAGTCGCTCGGCATGCGGAGCGACCTTGCCTACGGTATACATCTTACTGGTATCCCCATACCAGCCGTCTTTGATCACGGTAACGTCGATATTCACTATGTCGCCGTTTTTCAGGATTTTCTTCTCCGCGGGAATGCCATGGCACACCACCTGATTGACCGAGGTACAGATGGACTTGGGAAAACCGCGGTAACCCAGGCAGGCGGGTATGGCCTTTTGGATATTCACTATATGCTCGTGGCAGATCCGGTCCAGTTCTTCGGTGGTGACTCCAGGCACTACATAGTCGCCAATAAGCTCTAGCACCTCAGCAGCTAATCTGCCGGCTATGCGCATTTTGGCTATTTGGTCTGGGGTGCGAAGTTCTACTGTCATTGATGCTCTCAGGGATTTACGAAGTCGCCTATTGTACGCATCTATTGGCTATTGAGGGAGTGTTGCAGGCAAATTTCCCCGGCAAATTTATTGTAAATTTGTTGCAGGGGCAGGTTTTCCGAGGCAAGCAGCATTTATTTGCGGACAATAAGCGCGTGTGAGGCGGATTGAGGTAGCTAAATCTCTGACGGTTTTTGCTTTATATGGCTCTGTGGTTATGGTATAAAGCGCGCCGTTGTGAGGATGTCCTCCCAGCGATAAATTGAAACTAAACGACACACACATTCCGACACGCTAATCTGGGTGCCCGTGAAGCGCAAGTAAAACTGCTGAATGGGTTGATTATCGGGGGATGTGGAGGCTTAACCCTTAGAGGAAAACTTATGTCATCTGTCAGTATGCGAGATATGTTGCAGGCTGGTGTGCACTTTGGCCACCAAACCCGCTTCTGGAACCCCAAAATGAGCCAGTACATCTTTGGCTCGCGCAACAAAGTTCATGTTATTAACCTTGAGCACACAGTGCCAGCTTTCAATGAAGCGCTAGATATTCTGCGTGTGCAAGCTGCTAAAGGTAACCAAATTCTTTTTGTTGGCACCAAGCGTGCCGCACAAAAAATTGTTAAAGAGCAAGCAGAGCGCTGCGGTATGCCCTATGTCAGCCATCGCTGGTTGGGCGGTATGCTCACTAACTACAAAACTATTCGCGCCTCAATCCGTCGCTATCGCGAGCTGGAGACTCAGGAAGCGGATGGCACCTTCGAAAAGCTGACCAAAAAAGAAGTTCTGATGCGCACCCGCATGAAGGAAAAGCTTGAGAACAGCATCGGTGGTATCAAGGATATGAATGGTCTGCCTGACATTCTGTTCGTTGTTGATGTCGACCATGAGCGCATTGCGATCAACGAAGCCAATAAGCTGGGTATCCCGGTGGTAGGTATTGTGGATACCAACAGCGACCCTGACGGTGTTGACTACGTTATCCCTGGCAACGACGACTCCATTCGCGCTATCAAGCTGTACGCAGCGTCAATTGCGGATGCCGTTCTTGAGGGCAAGGCGCAGTCGGCCACTGTCACTAGCAAGGACGAGTTTGTTGAAGAAGTTGCAGCTGAAGCAGCCCCCGAGGCTGATAAGGCCCCAGCAGCTGATGCAGCCGCTGAGGAAGCCCCCAAGGAAGCTGCAGCGGAATAAGTCCGACTGCGGCCAAATAGGGCATAGCACTGGTAATACTTAAAAAGGGGGCCGCTGCCCCCTTTTTTCCAACTGATTAAATGTTTTAGAGAGGAATACAATGTCACAG
>JBMZST010000323.1:0-2118 GCA_049623265.1 Porticoccaceae bacterium | reverse complement strand
TCAAAATCACTACGATATTATTATCGTCGGCGCCGGTATGGTGGGAGCAACTATGGCCTGCCTACTGGCCAAGCAGAGTCGGGCTTATAAGTCCGGCCCTCTCCAGATTGCGCTGTTAGAGGCCAGACCTGCTCCAGCGTTCAACTCTGAACAGTTTGACCCTCGCGTGGCTGCTATTACCGAAAAATCTCGTCAGTTACTGGATCATTGTGGAGTTTGGGAAGCCGTGGTCAACAAGCGAGTTAGCCCCTATGTGGCGATGGATGTCTGGGATGCGGAGGGCACGGGGAGAATACAATTCGACTGTCATGATATTCATCAGCCCAGCCTCGGGCATATTGTTGAAAATGCCGCCCTGGTGGACAGTCTGATGGCCGAAATTGCCGAATTGGACAATATTCGCCTCTATTGTCCCGCGGTGGTTGCCGACTACCACCGTAGCGAGCAGGGGATCAGCGTGCAGTTGGAGGACGGTACGCCGTTATCCGCCCAGCTACTGCTGGCTGCCGATGGCGCCAACTCGGCGATTCGCAAACACTTCGATTTTGCCACGGTGGAATGGGATTATGGCCACAGCGCCATTGTTACCACTATTACCACGGAACTGCCCAATCAGCAGACCGCCTGGCAGCGCTTTATGCCCACCGGCCCGTTGGCACTTCTCCCTCTGAGCTCAGAGGGAGATCTCCACCATAGTTCGATTGTCTGGTCTCAAGACACTGCGGAGGCAGAGCGACTGATGGGCCTCAGTGACGACCATTTTTGTGCAGAGCTATCTTTTGCTAGCGAGCACTGTCTGGGGCAGGTACTCAGGGTAGACAAGCGATTTGCTATTCCGCTGCGTCAGCGCCATGCCAAAGATTATATTTTGTCTCGTCTGGCATTGATTGGCGATGCAGCTCACAGCATACACCCCCTGGCAGGGCAAGGGGTCAATCTGGGGTTCTCCGATGTGCAGGTGTTGGCGGAAGAGATTGATCGCGCAGTTAAGCGCGGCGTGGATATTGGTGATCCCAGTGTGCTAAAACGCTACCAGCGTCGCCGCAAGCCGGAAAACCTGGCTACTATGGCAGCCATGGAAGGGTTTAAACGTTTATTTTCGGCAGAGCCCCTAGGGGTCAGACTGTTGCGCAATATGGGTATGTCGAAACTCAATCAGGTAGATCTGTTTAAAAACCAAATCATGAAGCTGGCGATGGGGCTCTAGTGGTTATCCATAGCGACTAGCTTAAATGAACCATTGTTGGCCAGCACCTCAACCTGTCGAAAAAAATGCGTTGCTCTCTGCTCAAGCGGAATAAAACTGTTGACCACAAATAGTGCCTGGCCATTTGGGGCCAGCAGTCTATTTGCACTGTTGAGAAACTTATTGCCAAGGGTTCCATCCACCGTAAAACCCTGATGGAACGGCGGGTTGCACAGGAGTAGATCAAAATTACCCTGCACTAAGTCGCCAGCATCTGCGGCCACCACGGAGTACTCAAGATTATCGATCTGTGACAGGTTTTTCTCGGCAGCTGCCAGTGCCGCCGCATTATTGTCGGTCGCGGTGAGCTGAGTGATACCTAGGCGATGGCCCTCCCAAGCCAGGTAACCATAGCCACAGCCCAGGTCCAACAGAGACTGGGGCTGTCGACTAAAGCGGGTAAGAAACTGCGGCAAATGGTCGATGAGAAAGGTACTGCCGCGATCCAGTTTGTCCCAGCCAAAAATACCTGGTTTGCTGTAAAAGCTCGAGCCCTCGGGCAGTTCAATAAATCTTATGGACGAGTATTGCTTGTCGTCCAGTGGCTCGGACTGAAGCTCTACCAGCTGCACCCTAGCGCGATAACAGACACCCAGTTTTTCGGATTGGGTGCGGTCGCCAAACAGTGCGCAGGCCCCTTTAACATAGGTTTTTATGCCTTCGTTTTTTTCACCGCTCAGCCATAGGCTACCGCCGGGTTTTAGCAACTGCCCCGCCTGATTAATAATATGATGGTTGCTAGCTCGCTCTTTAGATACGCGGTAGACCACCGTATCAAAGCTCTTAGGGGCCAAGGTAGAAAAATCAAAATCACTAAATTGGCAGCTGAGACCGGCTTTAGCGGCACTGCGAGCAATATCAAAGCGGTTGCT
>JBMZST010000322.1:0-2129 GCA_049623265.1 Porticoccaceae bacterium | reverse complement strand
CTCATCACGCGGTTGCGTATATGCACACTCTTGCCAATATAGAGTAGTGTGCCCTTGGTATCATAAAAGTAGTAGACCCCGGGGCTGGCCGGTAATTTTTCCACCTCTTTGGCATCCAGCAAGGTGGGCAAGCTGGGGCGCTTAAGGAGGGTTTTGCAGGTGGCGGCAATTTCATCTTCAGAAAAAAGCGCAGAGGATTTCTGAAAGAATTTATAGATCATCTCTGCGTCATCCAGGGCTCGGTGACGGTTCTCTATAGAGAGATTAAAACGCTCAATAATCTGCGACAGACCATGACGCTTAAACTGGGGGTACAGATTACGGCTAAATTTTACCGAGCACAGGGGTTTGGCGTTGTAGCTAATGCCTGCGCGTTCAAATTCATTTTTAAGAAAGCTGTAATCAAACCGCGCATTGTGGGCTACCAATGTGCGGCCCTCGAGTTTGTTCAGCAGTTCTTCGGCAATATCAGCAAATTCGGGCGCGCCCTTGACCATGCCGGGGCTGATGCCGGTTAGCTTCTGGATAAAGGGCGGCAGCGGCACCCTGGGGTCGACAAATGTCTGCCATTTTTCGATTAGCTGGCCCTGTTCAACAACCAGTAGACCTATCTCGATAATGCGGTGGTAGGGGGCTTTGCCGCCGGTGGTCTCGCAGTCCAGCAATACCATTTTTTCTGGGAAGCCGGGGGACAGAGAGTCTGGGGTTGCTGTATCTAGCCAATTTAATTGCATGGGCTAGTTACGCAGCCCAAAGGAGTTTTGATTAGCTCACAAAACCTTTCCAGCCAGACATATAGGTAATAAAGTCCTCGCCCAGCCCTTCCTGGCGCAGGTAGTCTGCGGATACAGGGTTTCTGACTGGAGTAAAATTGTTGTCGGCCTGCATCCGCAGTGGGAAGTCATGATGCAGTATGGCCGCCCGGCCAAGCATCACAAAATCAATACCAGAGGCCATGGCACGATTCACTTCCTCCGGGTTGCGCAGCTTGCCAGCAATACCCAGCGCCACATCACCGCGCTCCAGCTCGGTAAAGTAGGACAGCAATGTCCGACCCTGATAGGCCTCATCCTGTGGTTCTTTGAAGGAATCCCACAGGGACATATCCAGAAAATCTATTTTGCCCGCCGCCAGGATGACTTTGGCTACCTCAATAATCTCAGGTAGCTGCACATCAAAGCGCTCCGGGGAGAGCCTTAGCCCCAGCAAAAAGTCGGGCCGGCAGCGGGAGCGAATGCCTTGGATAATATCGATAATAGGGCGCATACGATTTTCCAGGCTGCCGCCAAATTGATCCTGCCGCTGGTTAATGGTGCCGCTGAGAAACTGGGCGAGAATATAACCATGAGCGCCATGAATCTCGACGCCATCAAAACCCGCTTTTTCAGCCCGCTGGGCAGCGCAGATAAAGTCTTCGATTAACTGCTCAACTCCTTCAGTGCTAAGGCTCACCGCGCCAGTCTCGGCATTATCGGAAGGGCAGACAGGCGACTGCCCAATCAGTTCTGCTGGTGAGCGCATGCCGGCATGGTGCAGCTGCACCAGGGCTAAGCTGTTCTCGGCTTGAATACCCTGGGCTAGGCGGGTTAGTCCTTCCAGATGCTTATCACCAAACACCCCAAGCTGTCCGGGAAAGCCCTGACCCACAGCCTGCACATGGGCGGCACAGGTCATAGTCAGGCCAAAACCGCCCTTGGCTCGCATTGTTAACCAACGATATTCGTCATCCGACAAAGTGCCATCGGTATGGCTTTGAGTATTAGTCAGAGGGGCCAGCATAAAGCGGTTTTTAAGGCGAGCGCCAGACTTGAACTGAAGCGGCTGGTAGAGGTTGCTCATGGTGAAATCTCAACAAAATTAGTGGGTGACTGTTAGTAGCGGGCCAGCATACAGGAATAGGAGCTGAGGATAAAAGCGTAACTAGCTGCCACTGTTTAGCTTGTTGGTACCAGGTTGACTGAGTATCCTAGCGCCTTTGTTATTGTCGCGAGTCACTTATGTCGCCATCGGGTTTTTCTTCTGAAGAGCAGCGCACCAGAGCCTGGATAGATAATGTTGTGGTGGGCCTCAACCTGTGCCCCTTTGCACGGCCAGTGATTGCCGCCGATGGCTTGCGCCTAACCGTCTGT
>JBMZST010000321.1:0-2132 GCA_049623265.1 Porticoccaceae bacterium | reverse complement strand
AACGCTAATGCAGACAGCTGGACTGCAAAGATTAAGATTAACGAGATGCTCAGCAAAGACAATATTGTCTATGTGTGGACTACAGTTAACGATGTGGATGCCATGAATGGCATGCCTTTTGAAAGCCATGTTGTCAGCCGCTATCAGTTCAATGAGGCTGGTTTGGTGGTTGCTGTAGGCTCTGTCTCTGAGGACCGCTTTGTTCTCGAGCAGACCGGATACACCGTAGCTCGATAATTCGCTGCGTCGGTGCACAGCACTCAGCTCTGCACTTCTATTACCTAAAGCCCCTGCTCACACAGGGGCTTTTTTATTGATTGTCAGCGGCGTAGACTGTGCGGCCCTCTTTAATGGTCTCCAACACACGAATCGTCTCTATTTCTGATCTGTCCACCGTCAGGGGATTTTTATCCAGTATCACCAGGTCAGCCAGCTTGCCCACCTCTAGACTGCCTTTGCGATCCTCCTCAAAATGCTGGTAGGCCGGCCAAATGGTCATGGCCTTGATAGCGGTTAGGGGGTCCACTTTGTGATATTCGCCGAGGATAGCCCCTGATCTGGTGGTGCGATTGACCGCGCTGTGCATCACACGCATGGAGTTGGGGAAGGTAACGGGCGCGTCTGAATGGATGGAAAACTTCATATCGCGATCCATCAGCCAGCCGGTGGGGGAGATATGCTGTGCACGCTCGGGGCCTGCCACAGAATCTCTGTGCCAGTCGCCCCAGTAAAAAGTGTGCATCGGGAAAAGCGCGGGGAATATATCCAGTTGACGGATTTTATCCACCTGATCTTCTCGCAAAAATTGACCGTGGATAAGTACAGTTCTAAGGTCAGCCCCGCTATGAGCGGCCTGCGCCTTTTCTGCAGTCTGGATAAATTGATCAATGGCGGCATCGCCATTGGCATGCACCATCAGCTGCCAATCATTGTCGTAAGCCAGATTAAACCAGTCCAGTGTCTCCTCATCGCTGAGGACTCCATAGCCTGCATAACTCGCCTCTTGACTGGCCGGGGGCTGGTGATAGGGGTGGGTAAACCAGGCGGTTTTGCCCTGGGGTGATCCATCCAGAGTCAATTTAGCTCCGCCGATGCGAAAATTATGGGTGTAGTCCATGGACATCAATGTTTGATAGGCTGGTGTGTCGAAATCTACCTTGGTGATATCTGGATAGGCCACCACATCTAGCGCAAGTATCTGCGCTTGCGAGACTGCCGCCAATGCCTGTAGCGAGTTCGGGTCTGTTTTCCCATCTTGCACAGTGGTAAATCCATTGGCGGCATAAGTCGCTTCACCCACTTTGAGAAAAGCGACGTACTGCTCAGGAGAAAACTTTGGTACCAGCCCAAAAATGGCGGCAAAATGCACATTCTCTTGCAGCACCCCATTGGGCGTTTTGCCATCAGCTTCACGCTCAATAATGCCGCCGGGCGGGTTTTCGGACTCGGCGGTAATCCCTGCCATCTCCAGCGCCACGCTATTATAGACGCCCAGATGCCCCGACTGATGTAGTGCAAACACTGGGATATCATTAGCCACGGCATCCAGTTCCTGCCGGGTAGGGTGACGGCGCTCCGCTAGCTGCGAATCATCATAGTTAAACCCCATAATCAGGTTATACTTTTTGGCAATGGGGGAGTTGTCTCTGTAGTCCCGCAGTGCTTGCTGCAACTGGGCAATCGTATTCACTGGGCCGTCTGGTGCCGGGAGCAGATTGGCCGCATTGGCCTGAATTGCCACTGCCGATAAATGACTGTGGGCATCGACAAATCCGGGCAGCATGGTTTTGCCCTCAAGGTCGGTCACTGCAGTTTGACTTCCTTGATAGGGCTTCACAGCCTCATTGGAACCCAGGGCTATAATGCGTCCCTCTTTAATTGCGATGGCTTCAACCGTGCCTGTGCTATCATCCACGGTAATGATCTGGCCGTTGGTATAGACGCTAGTTGCCTCAGGGAAAGCTTCGGGTTCAGCGCAGCTGATAAGGCTGATGGCAACCAGGCTTATGAGGATGAATTTAAATTTCACAGACGGCATGATCTCGACACCTTATTTTATTATTTTGCAAACAGTACAAGACTATGAATTCGCTCGCCACTCTTAATATGTATGAGACTAATATGTATGAGAC
>JBMZST010000320.1:0-2148 GCA_049623265.1 Porticoccaceae bacterium | reverse complement strand
CGCTTAAACGGTTCCAAAATAACCCCATGCTCCAATTTGCCTTTAATACGACAGGCGATGGAGATAGCGACATGGGGAATACCGCGAACAAAATTTGTGGTGCCATCCAGTGGGTCGATTATCCATTCCACTTCAGCATCGGGATTGCCACTGGTACCACTTTCCTCACCGACAAAACGGTGATCGGGGTAGGCTTTGCTAATATGGTAAATGATGGTCTCTTCCGAGCGACGATCCACTTCGGTGACAAAGTCATGGCGACACTTCTCATCAACCTTAACTAAATCGAGATTGTCGGCAGACTTAACAATCATTTCCCCCGCCAAACGAGCGGCACGCAGGGCAATATTAACCATAGGTTGCATAGGGTATTTTCCAAGTGACTTAAAGAGCGGGGCGCATTGTAACAGAACTACTGTGCCAGAGAAGCCCGATTCTGCTACACTCGCGCCCCCATTTTGGGGCAGCTACTGGCAATAGACGAGAGGCGCATTGTGTCTACCACTGAACGACAGCAAAAAATCCGTATTGTATTGGTCAATACCGCTCACCCAGGCAATATTGGTGGTGCCGCGCGTGCCATGAAAAATATGGGCCTAAGCGAATTGTATCTGGTACAACCGCGCGAATATCCAGCGCCCAGAGCAGTATGGCGCGCGGCTGGTGCAAGAGATGTATTAGCCAATGCCAAAATAGTGGATTCTGTTGATCAAGCGATTGCAGGTTGCGGACTGGTGGTGGGTACCAGTGCCCGTGAACGACGTATTCCCTGGCCGCTGATTAATCCGCGTGAGTGCGGTGCGCGAATTTGGCAAGAGGCGGACAGCCATGATATTGCCCTGCTATTTGGGCGCGAGGACCGCGGCCTCACCAATGAGGAATTACACAAGTGCCACTACCATGTGCATATTCCCTCTAACCCAGATTACAGTTCACTTAATTTGGCTACTGCTGTGCAGGTGCTGAGTTACGAAATCCGTATGGCCAGTCTGGCTGATGCCGAGGGGAATTTGCCATCATTGCAGGAGTGGGATCAGCCGCCGGTGACGGCTGATGATCTCGAGTACTTCCATGAGCATTTGGCGCAGACCATGGCGGATCTAGATTTCTACGATCCGGACAATCCAAAACAGCTTTTGACACGCATGCGCCGACTGTTTAATCGCGTCAGAATGGACCAAATGGAAGTGTCGATTCTGCGTGGTTTACTGTCGTCGGTACAGCGAATTATCAACAAATAGTTGATAAAATTAATCAGGTATTTAATTGACTAAAATACTCAGGTATTAGATAATCCCGCCCATCAAAACTGTCTAAAATCACTAGGTGCTAGTATGCGACTAACAACGCGAGGGCGTTACGCAGTAACTGCGATGCTCGACTTGACATTGCATGCGCAGGACAAACCGATCTCGCTAGCTGATATCTCTGAGCGTCAATCTATTTCGCTGTCGTATTTAGAGCAGCTTTTTTCGCGCCTGCGCCAGTCAGGGCTTGTCTCTAGCGTGCGCGGTCCAGGGGGAGGCTACCATTTAGGGCGTCCTAGCGAGGGTATATATGTGGCGCAAATTATCGATGCGGTTAATGAATCGATAGATGCCACAAATTGTCAGGGTAAAGGTGATTGTCAGGGTGGCGAGATCTGTCTCACCCACACGCTGTGGTCGGATCTAAGTAATGAGATTCACCGATTTTTAAACGACATTAGCTTGGCTGATCTAGTGGCGAAACGAAACGTACAACATATTGCGCAGCGACAGGTCGAACAGTTGCTGGTAATAGATGATAATTTGCAGGCTGGTGCCTGCTAGATTTGGAGTAATCAATGAACCTTCCTATTTATCTGGATTATGCTTCCACAACACCGGTTGATCCGGCTGTTGCAGATAAAATGATGCAATTCCTCACACCAACGGGCCAGTTTGGTAACCCAGCCTCGCGCTCTCATGTTTTCGGTTGGCAGGCAGAAGCTGCCGTTGAAGATGCGCGTACCGATGTGGCCAGACTAATCGGTGCTGATCCACGCGAGATTGTCTGGACCAGCGGTGCTACAGAGGCCAATAATTTAGCCATCAAAGGCTGTGCTCATTTTAATCAGCGCAAGGGCAAGCATGTTATTACCTCAAAAATTGAGCATAAAGCGGTGCT
>JBMZST010000319.1:0-2163 GCA_049623265.1 Porticoccaceae bacterium | reverse complement strand
CGCAGCACCAGCCCCTGGCTGTTCTCCCGTAAATTTTGCAGCCGCAACTGATTGCGACGAATCAATCGGGTCAGCACCGTCTTTGCCGGTTCCACTGACGCTTGGGAGGAGGCACAGCTATTGGCCAGCCGTGCCACCACTGCCTGTTGCTGCTGCAACCACAGCAAATCTGCCTGCAAATCGGCCTGCTGATTGGCTAACTGGTTATTCTTTGTCAGCTGAGGCAGCAGCGTGCTGTAAATAATTGCCATAACCACCAGCGCCGCACCAACAGTAACAAAGAGCTTTTCCCGCTGTTGCAGCTGGGCAAATTTGTCCTGCAGATTGGCGATTAGCACTCTCATCGGCCACCCCCTGCATCAGCTGTAAGGGTTAGCACAATAGAGTCCTCTCCCCTGTTGGGCTGCTGGATAATCGACGTTTGGTAGCCAGGGATATTTAGCGCCTTGGTTTTTAGCTTGGCGCCGCTATCAATGGTGAGCGACAGTTTTTCTGCATCTGCCGTCATTGCTATCAGGTTACAGTTGCAGTCATTCATCAGGCTGTCGAGGGCCGTTAATCCAGCCACTGCACCAGTGCCCAGTGTCTGCTGTTGCTTAAACAGAAAATTCATTCGCTGCTCAGCCAGATTTCGGGCATCTTCAGCTTTGATATTGCCAGAGCCAAATAGCTTTGAATAACCAGAGACTACCTGCTGCTCCAGCTGCTGCACCTGTTGGTTGAGAAGATTGTTGGATATCTGCAGATTGGCAAACAGCAACACCAGGGCCAACAGAGCCAGTCCGGCAACTGGGAGCCATTGGGTCTGGCTGACCGGCTTGCTGCGCGGTTTAAATTCGCCCTGCATGAGATTGGGCGTTGCAGGTATATCCGCAAATGCCCAGTCGATGCTGGCATCGTTGATATCTGCTGACGGCAGTAGATGCTCAGGTACCAGCGCCTGGTCTGGGACCGAAATAGAGAGCCTGGGAGCAATATCTGCAGCCTGTATCAGGCGGTCAATCATTGTCCAGGCGACATCTGGGCTGGCGGCAAAACCCTGGTCAAAGCCAGAGCGCACTAAAATGGTTCCCTCTCGCCAACCCACATTGAGCCGCCCTGGCTCCCAGGGAAGTGCCAGGTAGTCTGGCACCATGGCACTGGCCGCCACCGCAGAATTTTCTGCAACCCGCTGCCATTGCTGCATATCTTCGCGACTCACAGCCAGCACCTGAAGCTGGTTATCCTCAGTGCGACCGGCAATCACAAAGTGCATATCCTCGACCGGCTGCAGCACGCGGTCCTCCAGCAACCAGGGTATCAGCTGAGGCCACTTGCGCTCTGGGGCTGTGGGAACCTCCACCTGGTGAAAACTGATCCGCTCGGTGGGCACCCACAGCTGCATAGCCACGGCATCGAGGTCATCCACCGAGCCAAAGGCGTCGCCCTGATTAGTAATGCGGCGATCCAGACTATGGATATGATCAACTGATACTGTCATCAGTAGGCTTCCCCAATCATTAAACAGGCTGATTGCACGTTGTTAGTCTCCATAGACTGATCACTCTCTGGGTTGTCACTCGGCTCTGGCTTGGAGCTGGTATCAAACAGTTTATCCAATGACGAAGACGCCGGCTTCGGCAGCTTCGCAGGCACTAGGGTTATTTCCCGCGCCATAATCACTGGCTCTGAGCGCCCCGCCCTGTCCATTATACTTTTTACTTCGATGCGTGCCTCCCCCAATGTCACTTCTAGGTAGAGCTCGAAGTAATTGGAATTCACCGTCACAACTGAGGCGGGCCAGCGGGCAGCCACCAGGGGCAGCGCCAGTTGGGTGCGCTGGGCAATAGCATTGTGTAGCTCAGCCACCGAGTTAAATGGCCGCTGTTCGCTAACTATCTGCTGAAACTCAAGCCCCATACTGCCGCCTAGGGCCACAAGAAGCGGGTCAGAGGCCGTGTTGATGTTGATAGCTGTGACTCTGGGCAGCGCACTGAGCCAGGGCATCAGTCGCTGTACCTCTGCTACCTGGTAGCTGCCGATGGCTGCAAGCTCGGTGATATCAGTAATCAGGCTATTGGCCGGGATTCGCGGCGGCGAATAGCCATCGTAGTCGACCTGCTCTGCGCCCCAGCTATTCACCAATTCTGAGTCTGCATCCAGCCAGTCGATAATGGTCGCAGC
>JBMZST010000318.1:0-2168 GCA_049623265.1 Porticoccaceae bacterium | reverse complement strand
CGGGACTTGAACCGAAAGAGGTTCACAAACTATGCCCACGGCAGAGTTTGGACAAAGGCAGATTTTTGCTCCTGCAAAATCTCCATATATGCCATCCATGGCAATACGCAACGCGACGCAGCCCCGAAGGGGTAAAAACAGCCCCGCAGCCCTTAGTGCACAAATTACACCACGCCTGTATAGTCTAGGATCGTCAGTGTTTCGTACTCTTACCAAGCACTTACTTTTAATTATTAAAATAACAACCATTATGAAGAATCTCTCGAATAGCTACCTACTGCCGCTTCTTTTTAGCCTAGTACTCGCCGCTTGCGGCGGGGGTGGGGGCGGTGGTGGCAATACACTTAATCCGGCCCCAACCGCACCGCCGGCCAACTCAGCGCCCTCAGCAAATGCGGGTGCGGATCAGCAGGTGTTGGTATCCGAAGAGGTCACTCTCAGTGGCTCTGGTAGTGACTCTGATGGCTCCATTGCTTCTTACCTCTGGACTCAGACCAGCGGAGAGGCGGTGACCCTAAGCGCGGACGATACTGCCAGTACCTCCTTCACTGCCCCGGCTGTGGAGACTACCCTAGAATTTGAGCTCAGAGTAACTGACGATGATGGCGCCGAGGCCACCGACTCTGTCTCTGTTAGCGTCAGCCTGCCAGCCAACAGTGCACCGACAGTGGATGCCGGAGACAATCAGACTGTGGCTATTTCAACCCAAGTCAGTCTGAATGGCACCGCAACAGACAGCGATGGGTCTATTGCCAGTTATAGCTGGGTGCAAACCTCGGGTGAAACTGTCAGCTTGACCGGTGCTGACACTGCCACAGCCACTTTTACTACACCTGATGTTGACGGCTTGCTGGAATTTAGTTTTACCGCTACAGACAACCAGGGCGCCACGGCCACGGATTCCGTAACCATTAATGTGGGCGATGCGAAAGTATCTGTAGGTGGCACTATTACCTTTGATCTGGTGCCCTTTGCGGCTTCGCGGATTGGTCTGGATTACTCGAATATTGAACAGGCTCCGGCGCGAGGGGTTGTAGTGGAGGCCGTGGATGAGTCGGGCAATACACTGCTGTCTACTCTCACAGATAGTCAGGGCCGTTATAACTTCAGGGTTGACGCCAATACCTCTATGCGGGTCAGGATACTGGCTCAGCTATTGCAGACCACAGGTGTCACCTGGGATATCAAGGTCACTGACAATACCGCCTCCAATGCGCTTTATGCTGCGCAGGGAGATGTTTTTAACGCTGGCTCATCAGATAGCAATATTAACTTTAATATGCCTTCCGGCTGGGATGGCACCAGTTATTCTTCCAGTCGAACCGCGGGGCCCTTCGCTATTTTGGACGGGCTGTATGACACCTTACAAAAGTTTGCAGCCATAGACGGTGATCTTGATTTCCCCGCACTGGAAGTACGCTGGAGCGAGAAAAACAATCCTGCCGATGGCAATCTTGCCGACGGAGATATAGGCACCTCTTTTTACTCAGGAGGAAAGATTTATATTCTGGGAGCGGCAGATACCGATAGCGATGAATATGACCGTCATGTGGTGATTCACGAATGGGGCCATTACTTCGAAGACCAGCTGTCGCGATCAGATTCCATTGGTGGCAGCCACAGCCTGTCTGAGCAGCTGGATATGCGCGTTGCCTTTGGTGAGGGCTGGGGCAATGCACTCTCAGGCATGATTACGGACGATCCGTTTTATCGCGATAGCTCTGGGCTCGATCAGGGCAATGGCTTTGCATTCAGTGTTGAGAGAAATACCTATACAGGCACCGGCTGGTTTAACGAAGGATCGGTGCAGTCGGTACTGTACGATATTTACGACAGCAGCGATGACGGCGCAGACTCACTATCCCTGGGCCTGGGCCCTATCTACAATACATTGACGGACAGCGTCTACACCGCCGGTAGCTACTTTACCAGTATCTTCTCTTTTACCGATCGCCTAAAGGCCCTTGAGCCCAGTGCCGTGGACCAGTTGGATTCACTACTATCAGGCCAAACTATTTCTGGCACTGGCTCCAATGGTCTAAACGAGACCAATGATGGCGGCATAGCCAGCGCCCTGCCTGTGTACAAAACGCTCAGTGTTGGCGGCAGTGCCATTCAGCTGTGCTCGGTGGACGATCTAGGCTACTACAACAAGCTGGGAATTATCT
>JBMZST010000317.1:0-2170 GCA_049623265.1 Porticoccaceae bacterium | reverse complement strand
ACGGACGGGAAGAGTTTCGTCGCCACTCCTATTTTTCTGATATTGCTGAGGGCGTAATTTGCGGCTTTGGCGCTCAAAGCTACGACCTTGCGCTGCACGCTGTGCTAAGCAAGCTTGACCAATAACGAGAGACTAGAATGGATATTCGTAAAGTAAAAAAACTGATAGAACTCCTGGAAGAATCCAATATTAACGAGCTGGAGATTACCGAGGGTGAGGAGTCCGTGCGTATCAGCCGCAACGGCCCAGTCAGCTATGCAGCGCCCGCTGCAGCAGCGCCAGTGACCGCACCTGTTGCACCGGCACCGGTAGCCGCCGCGCCTGCCGCGGCACCAACAGCACCGACACCGGCAGCGGATGAACTCAGCGGCCATGTGGTGCGCTCGCCTATGGTCGGCAGCTTCTATAGCTCTCCCTCACCTGGCTCACCTGCCTTTGTTGAAGTGGGCCAGACTGTGGCGCCAGGCGATGTGCTCTGTATTGTCGAAGCCATGAAAATGATGAATCAGATTGAAGCCGACAAAGCGGGCACCATTGGCGCCATTCTGCTTGAGGACGGTGAGCCGGTTGAGTTCGATCAGCCTATGTTCACCATTGTTTAAAGTCTGCCAGGAACCTGATCATGCTCGATAAAGTGCTTATCGCCAACCGCGGCGAAATTGCCCTAAGAATCCTTCGCGCCTGCAAAGAGTTAGATATCAAGACTGTTGCTGTGCACTCAAAAATCGATGCTGACCTAAAGCATGTGAAGCTAGCCGACCAAGCTATTTGCATTGGCCCCAACCCCTCCCCTCAGAGTTATCTCAATGTGCCAGCGATTATCAGCGCCATGGAAGTAACTGGCGCCCAGGCGGTGCACCCTGGTTACGGGTTTTTAGCTGAAAACGCAGATTTTGCCGAGCAGGTAGAGAATAGCGGTTTTGTATTTATAGGCCCAACCGCGGAGGTTATTCGCATTATGGGCGACAAGGTAGCCGCGATTAAGGCTATGAAAGAGGCCGGCGTACCCACAGTACCGGGCTCCGATGGCCCCCTGCCCAATGACCCGGAGTTTCTGAAAGCAACCGCCCTGCGCATAGGCTATCCCGTGATTATTAAAGCGGCAGCTGGCGGTGGCGGTCGCGGTATGCGCGTGGTCGAGGACGAGCAGGCGCTGCTCAATGCCGTCAGCATCACCAAGACAGAGGCTGCAGCCGCCTTTGGCGATGGCACTGTGTATATGGAGAAATTTTTGCAGAACCCACGCCATGTTGAGGTGCAGGTGCTATCGGATGGCCAGGGCAACGCCATCCATCTAGGTGATCGCGACTGCTCGTTGCAGCGCCGTCATCAGAAAGTGATTGAGGAAGCACCAGCGCCGGGAATTCCCGAAGAGGCCCGCCAGGCAGTTTTTGACAGCTGTGTTAATGCCTGCATCCAAATTGGCTACCGTGGAGCCGGCACTTTTGAGTTTCTCTATGAGGATGGCAATTACTACTTTATCGAGATGAACACCCGTGTTCAGGTTGAACACCCGGTCTCGGAGATGATCACGGGCGTCGATATTATTAAAGAACAGATGTTAATTGCCAGCGGCAAACCATTGAGCTTTAAGCAGGAGAACATTATTTTCCGCGGCCACAGTTTTGAATGCCGCATCAACGCTGAGGATCCGGTGACCTTCCTGCCCCAACCCGGAACTATCAATGCCTACCATGCCCCTGGGGGCAACGGTGTGCGTGTAGATTCCCATATCTACAATGGTTACAGAGTGCCACCTAACTATGACTCCCTGATCGGCAAGGTGATCACCTATGGCCGAGACAGAAACTCGGCACTGTCGCGAATGCGCAATGCGCTGGATGAAATGGTGATTGACGGGATAAAAACCAATATAGAACTTCACGAGGAACTGGTGCGGGACACTGAGTTTAAAAAAGGTGGTGTCAATATTCACTACCTTGAGAAAAAACTCGGTCTCTGAGGGCATGACTGCCAGCAGATGGGTCCAGCTACAAACTGAAGTTTCCAGGCAGCAGACCGAACTCACTGAGGACGCAATGTTGGATGCAGGTGCCCTGTCGGTGACTCTGCAAGATGCCGCTGACCAGCCAATTCTTGAACCCGGTGTGGGGGAAACCCCGCTTTGGGACAGCTGTGTTATCAAAGCTCTATTTCCATCCACCATAGA
>JBMZST010000316.1:0-2183 GCA_049623265.1 Porticoccaceae bacterium | reverse complement strand
GCTATGGCATGGTAGGCATTACAGATATCAATGTTGCCTGGTCGTTTATTATGGTGGGCCTATTCTCTATAGTCCTGTTCGGTGTCGCTCTGCGGTTGCTGGAGAAAGGCTCGAGGTTGCGCAGCTAATGGTAGATTATTCAGACACAGGTCTGGGAAAGGATACTGGCTATACAGATCAATACGATGCTTCGCTACTGTACCCAATTCCTCGCGCCAAGGCGCGTGGTGTAGTAGAAAATGGCGAACAGCCCTTTGTGGGTGTTGACCTGTGGACGGCCTTTGAAATCTCCTGGCTAAATGCCCATGGCTTGCCGCAGGTAGCCATTGGTGAGTTTATATTTCCCTGTACCAGCAGTGCGATCGTAGAGTCCAAGTCATTTAAGCTCTACCTTAACTCATTGATCCAGACAGAGTTTGACTCTATGCAAGCAGTGCAGGATATTTTGGTAGCTGATCTGTCCGCAGCTACCGACTCTGCTGTGGATGTGGTGCTCTACGAGCTTGCGGAGTATGACAGCTTTAAGCCTATCTCAGAGCCCCATGGCATCTGTATCGACCACCAGCAGGTGGCAGTGGATACCTATCAGCCTGAGGCCGCCTTTCTGTTCGCTGACAATGGAGTCAGCGTTACCGAGACCCTCTATTCCCATCTGCTAAAAACCAACTGTCCGGTCACCGATCAGCCAGATTGGGCCTCTGTGTATATCAGTTATAGCGGGCCGAAAATCGATAGGGCGGGGCTGCTCAAGTATATAGTGTCGTTTCGACAGCATCAGGATTTCCACGAGCAGTGCGTAGAGAAAATCTACACAGATATTCTGCAGCGCTGTGAACCTACTGAGTTAAGTGTCTATGCCCGCTATATGCGTCGCGGCGGTCTCGATATTAATCCGTTCCGCAGCTCGGTACAGAGGGTACCTCCCAGCTATCGTCAGGTACGTCAGTAACTGCTGCTGGCGGAGTATGCACTTCCTTTAAGTCAGGCTGGTTTTTAGGAAGTCATTGAGCAGATTTACGGCCTTGTTGTTAGCGCTGCGTTTGGAAGCCAGCAGACTAATGCCCACCTTGCCCAAATCCGGGAAGCGCGCCGACGGCGGTAAGACCCTGAGGTTTTCCGGTACCGTGCTCTTGGCCAGTACCGTGACGCCCAGCCCTTCTTGAATAGCCTGCTGTATACCGCTGAGATCGGGAATGGTATACACAATTTGCCAGGGCTGCTGAATCTGGTCCAGTAAACTGGTGGCCCTCTGTCTGTAGATACAACCCTCAGCAGCAGCGATTAGCGGCACTATAGGTGCCTTTTGCACATTGTGGTCAGCGCTGGTAACCCAGACCAGATCATCGGTTTTTACTAGATTGGACCAGGTTTTAGAGGGGTTGTCTTCCAGGGCAAGAATCAGGTCGTGATTCTGCTTGCCGGCCTTGGATAGTAGGTTTTTACTGAGTTCACAGTTTACCTCCAGAGTGATATTGGGATAGGCACTGGCAAACCGGCTGACAATTTTAGGTAGCAGAATGGTGGCAAATTCACTGGGAATACCGAGGCGGATTTTGCCAGAAACTGCGCTCTTGGATAGCTCGCTGATCGCTAGATCATTAAGCGATAAAATCTGATTGGCATAGCCATAGAGGCTATCGCCGGCATCGCTGAGCTCCAGGCTTCTGCCATTGCGGGTAAACAGGGTTTCATCGACCAGTTCTTCCAGGCGCTGTATTTGCAGACTAACGGCCGGCTGAGATCGTCCCAGTATCTCGCCAGCTTTGGTAAAACTCCCGAGTTGAGCCACAGATACAAAGGCTCTCAGCAATTCCATGGGCAAATTTTTCACGGCGCACCTATGTATTTAAAAACTTAATACTTGCATTATATCTATTAATTTAACAAATCACAGGCCAGGCTCTATGATTTCATTTTAGATAGCTATACAAGTGCCTATTCATGTCGGATATCCCAGAGCTTAAACAGACGCAATTTTATGACCATCACCGCGTTGCCGGCGCCAAGATGGTTCCCTTTGCGGGCTATTTAATGCCCGTGCAGTATCCGCAGGGGATTATGCAGGAGCACCTTCACTGTAGAGATAACGCCGGTCTGTTTGATGTGTCTCATATGGGGCAGGTGGTGGTCAGTGGCGAAGGTGCCGCAGTGGCTCTTGAGGCGCTTATGCCAGTCGATCTGGT
>JBMZST010000315.1:0-2184 GCA_049623265.1 Porticoccaceae bacterium | reverse complement strand
GTCAATTGGCTGAGACAGAGGCCGAGGCGGTTATTCTCGGCCCGGACCAGGCTGCCGGAGCTCAGGGTAACTGCCTGATTCTTGATAACCCCTATCTGGGGTATGCAAAAATCACTGCCTGGTTCACCACGGCCTCCTGCCATGGGGCCAGTATTCATCCCAGTGCTGTTGTCCATACCAATGCCATGGTCAAGGACGATGTCTATATAGGCCCCAATGTGGTGGTCGAATCTGGTGCCAAAATTGAGTCCGGTTGCTCTATTGAGGCCAACTGTTATATCGGCAGTGATTCGGTGCTCGGTGAGAACTGTCAGCTGTCTGCCAATGTGTCGATTTATCACGATGTGGTGCTGGGCAACAGAGTACGGATTCACAGTGGCGCGGTGATAGGCGCTGATGGCTTTGGTTTTGCGCCCAATGCTGAGGGTGGCTGGCAGAAGATTCATCAAATTGGCGGCGTCAGAGTAGGTGACGATGTTGAGATCGGTGCCTGCACCACCATCGATCGCGGTGCTCTGGGTGACACTCAGATTGGCGATCGCGTGATTATTGACAACCATGTGCAGATAGCTCACAACTGTGTGGTGGGTGATAACACCGCGATGGCGGCCTTCGCCGCTATTGCCGGCAGCTCGGTTCTGGGCCGTAACTGTATTCTGGGCGGCGCTGCCTGCGTCGTGGGGCATGTCCAGATTTGCGACAATGTGACCCTTACAGCGAAAACCTTGGCGACTAAAAATATTACCCAGCCGGGCTCATACTCCTCTATAGTAACGCCCCTGATGACTACGGCGGAGTGGCGAAAGAATTCTGTGCGTATTGGCCAGCTAGAGAACCTGGCGAAGCGCATAAAATCGGTTGAGAGCACCAGGTCTGACCCCCCCGAATAACCCCTGATAGGTTAGTGCTGTCGAACTTGCTGCAATTGAACCGCTACTGATTTTGGACTGATTAATGAACGTAAATGAAATAATGGAACTGCTGCCTCATCGCTATCCCTTTTTGCTAGTGGATAGGGTGACGGAGCTGGTGCCTGGCGAACGCATAGTTGCCTACAAAAATATCTCGATCAATGAAGAGGTATTTAATGGCCACTTTCCCGGTGCGCCGATATTTCCCGGGGTGATGATGGTGGAAGCCATGGCTCAGGTATCCGGGCTATTGGGTTTTGCTACCACCGGTGAGAAGGCCGATGATGGCAAGCTCTATCTCTTTGCCGGTGTTGATAAGGTGCGCTTTAAGCGACCTGTGGTGCCCGGAGATCAGCTGGTAATGACCTCGGAAATCGACACCGTTAAGCGCAATATCTGGCGCTTTAAAACCAAGGCTACGGTGGAGGGTAAAACCGCCTGTGAAGCTATGTTGCTATGCGCCTATCAGGACAGAGACTCCATTGCATGATTGATCCTCACGCCATTATTGACCCCTCAGCTGTACTGGGTGAAAACGTCAGTGTTGGCCCCTGGACCATTATTGGTCCAGGTGTGGAGATTGGAGACGGCTGTGAAATAGCCTCTCATGTGGTTATCAGGGGGCCCACAGTGATAGGGCGTAACAATAAGATTTTTCAGTTCTCCACAGTAGGTGAGGACACCCCCGATCTAAAATACAAGGGCGAGCCCACTAGGCTTATTATTGGTGATAATAATGTTATCCGCGAAGGTGTGACCATTCATAGGGGCACGGTGCAGGATAACAGCGAGACGCGAATTGGCAGTGATAACCTGCTAATGGCCTATGTGCATGTGGGTCATGACTGTGTGCTGGGTAACCATGTAATTATGGTGAATAATGCAGCGATTTCCGGCCATGTTCATGTGGGTGACTGGACTATTCTCTCGGGTTACAGCCTGGTCCATCAGTTTGTACATATAGGTCCCCATTGTTTTGTGGGTCCCGCAGCCTTTGTCTATCACGATGTGCCTGCCTTTGTCACAGCCTTTGGCAGCCCTGCCGAACCGCGCACAATTAATCGCGAAGGGCTCAAGCGCAGAGGCTATAGCGCCGATCAGATTGCTCTGGCCAACAAGGCGTACAAGCTGCTCTATCGCCGAGGTCTGCAGCTGGATGAGGCTTTAAAGGCCATTGCAGATTTAGGTGATGACGAGGTGGTGGGCATGCTGCTCCGTTCTTTGGAGAACTCCAGCCGCGGTATTATCCGCTAATCTATGAAGACCTCACCTC
>JBMZST010000314.1:0-2192 GCA_049623265.1 Porticoccaceae bacterium | reverse complement strand
ATAAAATGAAACAAAATCATCTCTACGATGTTTTAATTATCGGCAGCGGTGTCGCAGGCCTGACCCTGGCTCTGCAGTTGGACAGCAAACTGCGCATTGCGCTGTTTAGCAAAGCTTCATTGCAGGCCGGGGCCTCCTGGCTAGCTCAGGGCGGCATCGCTGCCGTATTCGATGAAAACGATAGCGCCGATGCCCATATCGCCGACACACTGGTGGCCGGTGCCGGACTCTGCCATGAAGATGCCGTGCGCTTCGTGGTCGAAAATGGCCCAGACGCGGTAAAGTGGCTGATTAATCAGGGGGTCGCTTTTACCCGAGATTCTGATCAACAACACTACCATCTGACTCAGGAGGGTGGTCATAGTCACCGCCGTATCCTGCATACCGCAGATGCCACAGGCAAAGAAGTAACCAGCACATTGGTCGATCAGGTCATTGCCGCAGACAATATTGATATCTTCGAGCAGCACTGTGCTGTTGACCTGGTCACTCAGGCTGATAATGATTCACGGAAAATTCGCTGCACCGGCGCCTATATTTTGGATATAGCCACAGATGTGGTGTCGCTATTTCAGGCGAAAAGTGTGGCACTTGCCTCTGGCGGGGCCAGCAAGGCCTATCTATATACCAGCAATCCGGACGGTGCCAGTGGTGACGGCCTGGCTATGGCCTGGCGACGCGGCTGCCGCGTAGCCAATCTGGAATTTAATCAGTTCCATCCCACCTGTCTCTATCACCCCAAGGCAAAGTCTTTTTTGATTACCGAGGCCCTGCGCGGTGAGGGCGCAGTGCTGCGATTGCCCGACGGAAGTCGCTTTATGGACAGCTTCCATCCCGATGGCGAGCTGGCGCCCAGAGATGTGGTGGCTCGAGCCATAGACCACGAGATGAAGCGTCTGGGCAGTGACTGTCTGTATCTGGATATTACCCACAAGCCGGCTGAGTTTATTATCGAGCACTTTCCCACGGTGTATAAAAATTGTCTGGAGTTCGGCATAGATATCACCGTCGATCAAATTCCTGTGGTACCCGCCTCCCATTACACCTGTGGTGGCGTGGTGGTTAATAAAAGTGGACAGACCGACCTGCTCAATCTCTATGCCATTGGCGAGACTGCCTTTACCGGCCTGCATGGCGCCAATCGTATGGCCAGTAACTCATTGCTGGAATGTCTGGTCTATGCTCAGGCAGCTGCGGGCGCCATCAACCAGCAGATCGCCCAGATACCAGAGCCAGACTTTATCCCCAGCTGGGATGAGTCGCGGGTTAGCAGCTCCGATGAAAATGTCGTCATATCCCACAACTGGGATGAGTTGCGACGCTTTATGTGGGATTACGTGGGCATTGTGCGCACCGACAAACGCTTGCAGCGAGCCCAGCACCGAATCAAGCTGCTGCAGAGTGAGATTCAGGAGTACTACAGCAACTGCAAGGTAACCAGAGACCTGCTGGAACTGCGCAACCTGGCCACAGTGTCGGAGCTGGTGATTCGCTGTGCCCTGCAGCGCAAAGAGAGCCGCGGACTGCACTACACTCTGGATTATCCAGAGCTCTCACCCATTGCTCGGGACACGGTGATGGTACCGATAAACTTTGCCGGGCAGGACGTGATTATCCATCGCGACTAGCCGTAGCCAACAGCATAACCAGCAACCGCCGAAGCTGTCGATGCTGGTCAGCCCCCAGACTGTCGCGGGGAATAACCCGATTGAGGCGGCGGCCGCTACCATCTCGAAAATACAGAATCACCAGACTGCGCATCACAAACTGTCGGTGCTCAAGCTGCAGCCAAGGGCCGCCGTCGATTTGCCAGTGATTGGTCTGGGGGTAAAAACGCACTGTCTCAGGCTGACTCCCCAGCCAGCCCAGCAGCTGGCGCAGGACCAGTGCGATCACCAGGCCCAGGCCCAGTAATCGAGACCATAGAGCCATGGGCAACAGCATAAGGTGAACAGTGGCGGTAATAGCCAGGAGCAGGCGGAAAACAAGCAGGATTTTCGACGGTATTAGACTAAGTTCCAGCGGGCCTCTGACGGCTGTCATGAATAATCTGCACTATCCTCTGAGTATCGGGATCAGTGGCCTGTTCGCGCTTCATTAACCAGACAAACAGCTGCTGATCTTCACGCTCTAACAGCGCCTCAAAACGCAGTTGATCATCCTCGGCAAGAGAATCATAGGTATTTTCTACA
>JBMZST010000313.1:0-2225 GCA_049623265.1 Porticoccaceae bacterium | reverse complement strand
TATTAACCGCCTGTGGTGGTGGCGGTGGCAATAAACCTGCGCCTCTCGTGGTGGTTGGAACCGGCGGTGGCAACAACACGGCCGCCCCCTCAGGTTGGGTAGAGGGTCAGTACGATTCATATCGCAGCCTGGAAGGCTTTTGTGCCAACCCAAGGTCTGATGGCTCCTACGGTGATCGAGTGGGCAGTATTACCGATGAAAACTTTTGGATTCGCTCCTACAGCAATGACACCTACCTCTGGTATCGGGAGTTAGATGATATTGACCCAGGCACTGTAGACAGTACCGCTGAATACTTTGACCTGATGAAAACCGATGCGCTGACAGAAACCGGCAATCCCAAAGATCAGTTCCACTTTACCTATGATACCGAGGAGTGGGAGTTGCTATCCCAATCTGGAATCTCAGCTGGCTATGGCTGGGAGCTGGCCTTTATTAGAACCTCGCCACCGCGCAGCCTGGTAGTGGCCTACAACGAGCCCAATACAGCAGCATCAGATAACAATATTGGCCGGGGTGCCGTTATTGTGTCGGTCGACGGTGCAGCGGTTGAAGATGGCTCAGCCGACGTACTTAACGCAGGGCTGTTTCCCTCTGACCTGGGTGAGTCCCATACCTTTGAGGTGCGGGATCTGGGCGCCACTGAAACCAGAACTGTGGTTCTGGAAAGCATGGAGATAGTGACGGAGCCGGTAAAGAATGTGAAAACGGTGGATCACAATGGTACCAAGGTGGGCTACCTCACCTTTAATACCCATATTGCCACCGCAGAACAGCAACTGATGGACGCCGTTGAGCAGCTCAAAGCAGCCAATATCGATGAACTAGTAGTGGACTTGCGCTACAACGGCGGGGGCTATCTGAATATTGCCGCTGAATTTGCCTATATGGTCGCGGGAGATGCGGCCAGCGGGCGTATATTCGAGGAGACCACCTTTAACGACAAGTACCCCTCGACCAACCCCATTACTGGGCGCAATTTGGCACCGACCTACTTTCCCACCACCGCTGCGGGATTCTCCGCGGAAGAGGGTGCTGCCCTGCCCAAGCTCAATATGTCGCGTATCTTTGTGCTTGCTAGCGGCGGCACAGCCTCCGCCAGTGAAGCCTTTATTAATGGTTTGCGGGGCATTGATGTAGAGGTGATTCTTATCGGCGCCAATACCAGAGGTAAGCCCTATGGTTTTTATGGCATAGATAACTGCAGCACCACCTATTTCACCATTCAGTTTAAGGGCTCCAATGCCAAGGGCTTTGGCGAGTATTCCGATGGCTTTATCCCCGCGGATACCGATGATATGTCTGCGGCCAATGTGCGCGGTTGTCTGGTAGAGGACGACTTGCAGCATGTGCTGGGCGATCCTGAGGAGGCCCGATTTGCCGCGGCGCTGACATTTATGGAGACGGGCAGCTGCCCAGCGAATACCACCCCGGGCAGTACGAAATCTGCTGTCATGGGATCAGAAAAAGTGCGTGCTTACCAAGAGGGTGATATCAAGCAGCCGGGTATTCCTGGCCGCATACTGAGGTAAGCCTAATATGTCTCAACCTGTTCTCTGGCGTCGCGCCGTAAACTCCTGGTGGCTGCGTGGCCTGATAGTTATAGCTGCGCTAGGCGTCTTGCTTATGCCTCAGGTCAACTCTGCGCCTCTGCCTGACTTTACTCAGTACCAGGATGTGCGGCAGAAGAAGACGGCTTTTTTTGACTATATGCTGCCTATGGTGGTCGAGAGCAATCGGCAAACATTGGAGCAGCGTGCTGAGATTGAGCGTTTTGCCGCCAAGCCAGAGTTATCCGCAGCAGAGCGCAAAAAGCTCAGCCAGTTTGCCCGCCAATACGGGCTGGAGCCGGAGCAAGAAAATGCCGACCTGGTGCAGCAGCTGTTGCTCCGTGTGGACAAGGTGCCGGCCTCCCTGGCGCTATCGCAGGCGGCGATAGAGTCAGCCTGGGGAACGTCGCGCTTTGCGGTGCAGGGTAATAATATGTTTGGCCAGTGGTGCTACAAAAAAGGCTGTGGGCTGGTGCCACTGCGCCGCAATGCTGGCAGCAGTCACGAGGTGGCGAAATTTGCCTCAGTGGCAAACTCGGTCAATGCCTATATGCGCAATATAAACACCCACAGAGCCTATACAGATCTGCGGGCTAACCGGGCGCAACTGCGGCAATCCAAGCAGGACGTCACCGGCCATTTGCTGGCCGAGAACCTACTGTTCTACTCCGAATT
>JBMZST010000312.1:0-2227 GCA_049623265.1 Porticoccaceae bacterium | reverse complement strand
TTTCAGGCCGGCGATCTTGTCGATGGTGGCGCTGAATTATTGAGCTTTGAGGCTGAACAAAAAGGCGGAGAATAATGAACTATCCCAGCAGAGTAAAAATAGTGGAGGTGGGTCCAAGGGATGGCCTGCAAAATGAATCCTCTACTGTGGATGTGGCCACCAAGATCGAGCTGATTAATCAGCTCCGTGACGCCGGTTTGAGTTATATCGAAGCCGGTAGCTTTGTCAGCCCCAAGTGGGTACCGCAAATGGCGGGAAGTGATCAGGTATTTGCCGGGCTGCCCCTGAACTCACCTACGACCTATGCCGCGCTAACACCCAATATGCGGGGATTAGAGCGCGCGATTGAGTGCGGCGTCAAAGAGGTCGCTGTGTTTGCCGCCGCCTCGGAAAGTTTTAGCCAGAAAAACATTAACTGCTCTATTACCCAGAGTCTGGAGCGTTTTACCCCGGTGATGGAAAAAGCCAGCCAATCTGGCATAGCAGTGCGCGGCTATATCTCCTGCGTTCTGGGTTGCCCCTATGAAGGTCAGGTGCAGCCGACACAGGTTGCTCTGGTGGCAGAGGAATTGCTAGCCATGGGCTGCTACGAAATATCCCTGGGCGATACCATAGGGGTGGGCACCCCCGCCTCGACTCAGCAGCTGCTGGACCATTTATTAGGGCAGTTGCCCGGCGACAAGTTAGCGGTGCATATGCATGATACCTATGGCCAGGCTCTGGCCAATATTCTTATTGCCCTGCAGCAGGGTATTGCCGTGGTTGACAGCTCGGTGGCTGGGCTGGGTGGCTGCCCCTATGCTGAAGGCGCCTCTGGCAATGTAGCCACTGAGGATCTGGTGTATATGCTCAATGGTCTGGGTATTGAGCATGGGGTCGATCTCGATACACTAATTGCGGCAGGCAATAATATCTGCCAAAAACTGGAACGAGCCAATAACTCCAAAGTGGCCCGTGCGAATTTAAAGTAGCTACCAAACAGGCACCTATCCAATAGCCCTCCAATAACCCCTGCAGTATGGGTTATACTCAGCGAATCGCGCCCTGTTAACCAATGTTGGAGCCCTTTCTTTGACCCTTTTTCGTCCCTGTATCGACTTACACCAAGGTCAGGTCAAACAGATCGTCGGTGGCAGCCTGACAGATAAAGGCGCTGAGACTAACTTTGTCAGTGATTATTCCGCGGCCTACTACGCTGACCTCTATCGTCAGCATCGGCTGACCGGCGGCCATGTGATTGCCCTGGGGCCTAATAATCAGCAGCAGGTGCTCGAAGCGCTGGACGCCTACCCCCAGGGGTTGCAGTTTGGTGGTGGCGTCAACCTGGACAATGCGACCAGTTATCTAGAGGCCGGGGCCTCCCATATTATTGTCACATCCTACCTTTTTGAGAATGGGCAGTTTTCCTGGTCGCGACTGGAGGCAATTAAACAGGCTGTTGGTGCCGAGCATCTGGTGCTAGATTTGAGTTGTCGCAAAACGGATCAGGGTTGGATGATTGCCACGGATCGCTGGCAGACCATCACTAATACGGCCGTTGATGCCCACAGCATTGCAGAGCTCGAACAGCACTGCGCCGAGTTTCTGGTGCATGCAGCGGATGTAGAGGGCCTGCAGTCGGGTATAGACCGGGATCTGGTCCAGCTGCTGGGAGACTGCTGCACAGTGCCCTGCACCTATGCCGGCGGCGCCAGATCGCTGGATGATCTCGCCCTGGTGGACTCGCTATCCAGTGGCAAAGTGGACCTAACCATTGGCAGTGCGCTGGATATTTTTGGCGGCCAGGGCGTTACTCTGGAGGACTGCATTCAGTGGAATCGTCGCGCCATTTAACGGTGCAGTTTTCTGCGAATCCTTAGTGTCAGCAGCACCGCTCCCAAAAAAACCACCGGCGTAATAGCAGCCAGCGCAATGCCTTGAGAGATGGGCAGATAGTCTTCAATAACCACAGGCTTAAGCAGCAGCTCGATCAGACTCATGCTGTAGTAGGTCATGGCAATCACTGATAGGCCTTCCACTGTCTGCTGCAGGCGCAGCTGTATTTCACTGCGTTTATCCATTGAAACCAACAGTTGCTGATTCTGGGTCTCCAGAGATAGCTGCAATCTGAGATGCAATAACTCACTGGTACGGCTGATGCGCTTAGAGAGATTTTCTTTGCGTCTGACCACAGACATACAGGTATTAAAGGCGGGAATAAATCGCCGCACATGAAACTGCTTAAGGG
>JBMZST010000311.1:0-2231 GCA_049623265.1 Porticoccaceae bacterium | reverse complement strand
GGTATTATTGGGCGTCGGCGTGCCCTGGGTCTACGCTCGCAGTATTATTCCTCTAGGCACCCTGTCTGGTCGACTGCGTAGCCTGCGACATCTGGACAATCGACCTCTGGGAGCGCTGCTATTCAGCGACCCTTCAATGTGTCGAGAGCCGGTCGAGGTGGCCTGTTACAGCAGTGCCAGCGCGCAGTTGCCTGCTGGCCTCATAGCCGTTCAGTCGCCCCTCTGGGGTCGCCGCTCGGTATTCCGCCTAGATAAAAAGCCTCTGCTAGTCAGCGAGATATTCTTGCCCGGCTTTAAGCCGTACAATCAACCCCTCAGTCTTACGCATTTGCCAACAATATGACCATAGAAACCTTACCCACGGCCAACCGCTGGCTTAGGCTGATGCGTCTAGATCGGCCAATAGGCACCTACCTGTTGCTCTGGCCGACCTATTGGGCGCTGTGGTTCGCAGCCTCTGGTATGCCCTCGCTGGCCAACCTGGTGATTTTTACTCTTGGGGTTGTGGTGATGCGAGCGGCGGGCTGCGTGATTAATGACTATGCCGATCGTCATGTCGACGGCGCCGTAGAGCGCACCAAAAATCGCCCTTTGGTCACTGGTGAGATAGCGCCACAGCAGGCACTGACCTTGTTTTTTGGTCTGTTAGTACTGGCCCTGATACTGGTGCTTATGACCAATGTTATGACGGTTGCGTTATCTGTTGGCGGGCTGCTTTTGGCAGCGAGTTACCCCTTTTTGAAGCGGGTCACCCATCTGCCACAACTGGGCCTGGGTGCCGCCTGGGCCTGGGTTGTACCCATGGCCTTTGCTGCTGAAACTGAGACCCTGCCGCCGGCACTCTGGTTTATTTTTGTTGCCATTATTCTTTGGACCATCGCATTTGATACTTATTATGCCATGGTCGATCGCGAGGACGACCTCAAGGTGGGGATAAAATCTACCGCGATACTCTTTGGTCGCTATGATTTGCTGATTATCGCTCTGCTGCAGATGGCAATGCTGGTGCTGCTATTGCTGGCTGGAATAAGTTTTGATCGTGGCGTTTTTTACTTTGCCGGGTTAGCGGTTGCTGCTGCCTGTTTTGTTAACCAACATTTGCAGGCCAAAGGTAGGCAGCCAGAGCTGTGTTTCAAAGCGTTTTTAAACAATCACCGCGTGGGCATGGTGATTTTTATCGGCTTGGCGCTGGATTATCTGTAATCCGCAGTCCTGAGTTAGCGTGGAACTAGGCTTTTTCCCAGATCAGAAGACGATTATTAGCGGGCATAGCATGGTCATCCAGCAGTACCAGTCCAGCCTCTAGAGCAAGGCGATTAATCGCAAGAAAATCCCTGATACCCATATGGGCTGCCTGTTGCCGCAGATGCAGATCAAACTGAATATTGCTCTCGGGCGCTATGATGCCGGCGTAACCCATGGGCCCATAGAGACAGAATAATCCACCTTTTGCCAGATGCGAGCCCACCTGGGTCAGCATATTCTCAACAGCTTCCCAGGGCATAATATGCGCCGTGTTCGCTGAGTAAACCACATCAAAAACCGCGTCTGGCCAGGCGGTGGTGAGCATATCCAGAGCAAGGGGCGGACGCAGATTAGGCCATGGCTGTTCGTCCAGCCACAGCTGTATGCCAGCGTGGTTCTGAGGTAGGTCGCTGGTCTGCCACACCAGTTGAGGCATCTGTTGCGCGAACCAGACCGCATGTTGCCCGGTGCCACTGCCAATTTCCAAGACAGAGCTCTTGTCCTCCAAAAGAGGCTTTAAAACGTGCAGGATTGGCCCCCGATTATTTTCGCAGGCCTGTGAAAAGGGCTTGTCCATCTGCCGTACTACCTGGTTAGTGCTCGCGGGTAAAGACCCACTTGTCCCCCTCACTCATGGCGCTATTGTAGCTGTAACCATCGACATCGAATTTCTTGATATCTTCAACCTGAGTAATTTTGTTTTTAATAATGAAGGCGCTCATCAGGCCCCGCGCTTTTTTGGCAAAGAAGCTAATAATCTTAAATTTGTCGGCCTTTTTATCCATAAACACGGGCGTTACGATACGTCCCTGGACATCTTTGGCCTGAACGGATTTGAAATACTCATTAGAGGCCAGGTTAACCAATACCGCGTCGGAGGAGCCTGCCAGTACTTTGTTAATTTCATCGGTAATAATAGAGCCCCAAAACTGATAGAGATCGGCCCCGCGGTCATTGGCAAACTTGGTACCCATCTCCAACCTGTA
>JBMZST010000310.1:0-2235 GCA_049623265.1 Porticoccaceae bacterium | reverse complement strand
GATCTGCAGCACTTTTTTGTCAATGGCCGCTGTATTCGTGACAAGGTGGTGTCTCACGCCATACGCCAGGCTTATCAGGATGTTCTCTATCATGGGCGCCATCCTGCCTATGTGTTGTTCTTGGAGATTGAGCCCGCAGATGTGGATGTCAATGTGCACCCGACCAAGCACGAGGTGCGTTTCCGCGACAGCAGGTCGATTCATGGTTTTGTCTACGGCACTTTAAATAAGGCCCTGGCCCAGGACCGCCCTCAGGACCATCTACAGTCCGGTGAAGCACCGAGTGGTCAGAGCTCTGAGCCGGATTGGCAGCCGAGCCAGTCTAGTATGCCGCTGTCAGCGGGCAGTACTCCGCCACCGGTAGCCAGTCATTTCAGCCAGTTTGCTAGCCCTAGCCATGGCTCTGTCCAAGCGCCTATGGAGGCCTATCAAAGTCTGTATGCCACCGAAATGCCCGAGGAGCAGGGTGATGTGCCGCCTATGGGGTTCGCAATTGCCCAGCTTAAAGGTATCTACATTCTGGCGGAAAATGCCCAGGGGCTGATTGTTGTTGATATGCATGCGGCCCATGAGCGCATCACCTACGAGCGTATGAAGACTGCCTTTGATAATCAGGGGTTGGTGTCTCAGCCACTGCTGGTGCCTGAGAGTTTAGCGGTGAGCGAGCGAGAGGCCGAGATAGCCGATAAAAGCGCCGAGATTTTTGCCCAGCTGGGGTTTGTAGTGGAGCGCGCCGGCAGTGAGAGTATTATTGTGAGGGAAATTCCGGCGATATTGCGCGGCTCAGAGGTCGAGGGGCTACTGCGCGATGTGATCTCAGACCTGCTGATGCACGGTACGTCCGAGCGTATTAGGCAACATATCAATGAAATCCTATCCACCATGGCTTGCCACGGTTCAGTGCGCGCTAATCGCAAGCTGACGGTGCCAGAAATGAATGCTTTACTGCGTGATATGGAAGCCACCGAGCGCAGCGGTCAGTGCAACCATGGTAGGCCCACCTGGTCTCAGCTCAGTTTGGATGAGTTGGACAAGTTGTTTCTTCGCGGCCGATGAGTAGTAGCGCCGCAAGTCGTCCCAGAGCCATTTTTGTAATGGGCCCCACTGCTAGCGGCAAGACGGCGCTGGCTATAGAGCTGCGCAACCATCTTCCGGTTGAGTTGATCAACGTGGACTCGGCACAGATTTATCGCGGCTTGGATATTGGCAGTGCCAAACCAGATGCCGCCACGTTAGCCGCAGCACCCCATCGCCTTATCGATATTCGCGACCCAGCACAGGTCTACAGCGCTGCTGAGTTTTTAGCGGATGCCAGGGCCGAGATGGCGGCGATTGTCGCCGACGGCAGAATTCCTCTGCTGGTGGGTGGTAGCATGCTGTACTTTAAAGTGCTGCTTGAAGGGCTATCTGATCTGCCTGAAGCCAATCAGCAGATTCGTGATGAGATCGAACAGTTTGCGGCCCAGAACGGCTGGCCGGCAGTGCATCGCCAGCTTGAAGAAGTGGACCCTGTTACCGCCAGCCGCCTGCACCCCAATCACTCGCAGCGGATTCAGCGCGCCCTCGAGGTTTTCCGTGTCAGCGGCGTGCCCCTGTCATCTCTTCAGGGCAGTTCTGTCGGTGGTCTCGGCGATCAGTACAGTATTGTGCAATTTTCTTTAATTCCACAAAACCGCAGTCTATTACACAAACGTATAGAGGCTAGGTTCCATCAAATGATGGAACTGGGGTTTGAGCGGGAAGTGCGAGAGCTCTACCAGCGAGGTGATTTGCACGCTAACTTGCCATCGATACGCTGTGTAGGCTACCGCCAGCTCTGGGATTATTGCTCAGGTGAATGCAGTTTGGCGGAGGCGCAGGAAAGAGCGGTGATTGCCACTCGCCAGCTGGCTAAGCGACAGATGACCTGGCTGAGAAATTGGCCACAGGCATCTGAGATCGCAGTGGATGATCAGCGCGGTTTCCTAAGCGTGAAAGATTTATCCGCCCAGTGCTTGAAATTAATCTAAGCCGCGCCCATATACTATACTAAGGGTCGGGGAAGTGGTTTTCCCTGCGGTGATATGCAATCCCACCGGGCTGCCGTGCTGTAAGGCTGGCGCCAACTTTTTTAGGTCGCTGACTTGGTGCGACTGTTTTCGCTGTGATTATTACAGCACCCATTGAATTTTCAATAACAAGGAGTAGTAAAATGTCAAAAGGGCATAACCTACAAGACCCTTTTCTGAATGTCCT
>JBMZST010000309.1:0-2247 GCA_049623265.1 Porticoccaceae bacterium | reverse complement strand
CGCTCCACAGTATTGTCCGCGTTGAGATATACCAGCGCCGGTTGATGCTCTGCCGCCTCAACTTCGGAAAACTGCCCATAGCTGGCAATAATCACCCGATCACCCACCTGGCATTTGCGCGCCGCGGCACCGTTCACCGAAATAATACCGGAGCCCGCTTCGGCGGCAATAATATAGGTAGTGAAGCGCTCACCACTGGAAACATTGTAGATATCAATCTGCTCAAACTCGCGCATGCCGGCTAGCTTAAGCAGTGAAGCATCTATGGCACAGGAGCCGTCATACCAGAGTTCAGCATGGGTGACAGACCCCATATGCAGCTTGGCTTTTAGAAATGTGGATTGCATGGCGAACTCCCTGTTGCACTGATTTTCTGTTGGACTGATTCCCTGGTAGATCAAAATGATCGGGCGCCTAGGTTAAAACAATACTCAGATTATCAATCAGTCGCGCCTTCTCAGTAAACATAGCACCTAAAATGGTTATTTCAATATCATCGTCGGCCGCGGGGTCTAGCGTCTTGCTGTTGCTGATGGTCACATAGTCGACCTTAAAGCCAGCCTCAATCAGCCGCTCTCCGGCGGCCTGCTCTAGCCGATAAAAGTCTTTGCTGCCCCCATGAATCTGCTCGGCAATCCACTCCAGGCTCTGCTTCAACACAGTGACACGAGGACGCTCATCCTCTGTGATATAGCTATTTCTCGAACTCATCGCCAGACCATCGGGCTCGCGATAAATAGGCGCCGCGCTGATTTGCACCGGCATACAGAGATCCTCGGCCATGCGTCTAATTACGGCCAGCTGCTGATAGTCCTTAATACCAAACACCGCCTCGTCCGGCTGCACAATATTAAATAGCTTACTGACCACCGTAGTCACACCCTCAAAATGCCCAGGGCGACTGGCCCCGCAAAGCACATCGGTCATGGTGGGGCAGATCACCCGGCTCTGGGTATCCAAACCATTGGGGTACATCTCTATATCATCTGGATGGAACAGATAGTCGCAGCCCGACTCCCGAAGTTTGTCACAGTCGGCTTGGTAAGTTCTGGGGTACTTGTCCCAGTCTTCGTTGAGGCCAAACTGAAGAGCGTTAACAAAAATTGAACAGACCACAATATCGTTGGTCTCTCGGGCCTGTTTGATCAGCGCCAGATGCCCCTGATGAAGATTGCCCATGGTGGGCACAAAACCAATACGCAGACCCTGACGGCGCTCTTTATTGAGATCGTCTCTAAGCCCACTGACGGTATGGAAGACCTTCATGACAGAAACCTTTTATCGGAGATTTTAATGTTCGGCGAAATGGTCGCCAGCGAGATTTTCAAAGCGCGTGTACTTGCCCATAAACATCAGCCTACAGGTACCAATGGGGCCATTGCGCTGCTTACCCAGAATAATTTCCGCAGTGCCCTTGTCCGGGCTGTCCTCGTTGTACACCTCATCGCGGTAGATAAAGGCAATCACATCGGCATCCTGCTCAATGGCGCCAGATTCGCGCAGATCCGCATTGACCGGGCGTTTATTGGGCCGCTGTTCCACATTTCGACTCAGCTGGGACAGAGCGATCATCGGGCACTCATATTCACGCGCCAGCCCTTTTAGCTCTCGGGATATCTGCGAAATCTCCTGTACTCGACCCTCAGTGGCGCTGGTACCATTCATAAGCTGCAAATAGTCCACCATGATCAACCCAGGCTGTGCCTGAGCGTAGAGCGCCTCGTTATCTGGCGGCACATCAGCACCGTGTTCTTTGTGCCACAGGGTGCGCAGCTGCTCTACCCGCTCGCGGGTAAACTGCTTAATGCGGTTGCGCATTTCAAGCGGGGTAATGCCTGCGGAGTCATCAATAAACAGTGGCCGATCTTTAAGCCGCTGCGCCGCACTGCTGAGGCGCGGCCAATCATCTTCCAGCAGGTTGCCCGAGCGCATTCTGGTCGCATCGATTTTACCAATCGACGATAGCATACGGGTTACCAGGCTACTGGCGGGCATCTCCAGGCTAAACACCAGCACCGGACGCTCCTGATGCAATGTAGCATGCTCCACCATATTCATAGCAAATGAGGTTTTACCCATTGAGGGTCGCCCGGCAATAATAATAAGATCAGACTTCTGCCAGCCGGAGGTCATGCCGTCCAGGTCAGTAAAACCCGTGCTGAGACCGGTGATATCTGCATCGTTTTTAAACAGCTCATCAAGGCGCTCAACCGCCTCTTTAATCAGCGAGTTAACCTCTTTAAAACC
>JBMZST010000308.1:0-2268 GCA_049623265.1 Porticoccaceae bacterium | reverse complement strand
GATCGCGCCGGCCATGATAATAACTATCTGTCCCTCTCTGGGCTCAATGGTTACTCCGGCCGTCAGGGCGAGCGCACACCGATTATGGGCATGCCGATTGCCGATCTGGCCGGCGGCTCATTGCACGGGGTTATAGGTATTTTGGCTGCGGTCAATCAGCGCCATATCAGCGGCGAAGGTCAGCATGTGGATATCAGTATGACCGACTCTATGTTCGCCATGAACAGCCTATTCGCCTCTGGCTATTTAGCGGCCGATACAGAGCCCAAGGCTGGGCGCACCAATCTCAATGGCGGCAGCTTCTACGATTACTACCGCACCGCCGATGATCGCTATCTGAGTATTGGCAGTCTGGAACCAAAGTTTTTTCAACAGCTCTGTGCCACGCTGGGGGATAATTCCCTGCTGGCGCTGGGCAACCCCATGGATGCCGAGGCCCAGGCCGAACTACGGCAAAAAATAGAGGCCATTATCGAACAAAAGCCCCTAGCCGACTGGGTAGATATATTTAAAGATAAAGACTGCTGTGTAGAACCGGTGCTGACCCTGGCCGAAGCCTGTGCCAGTGAACAGATCGCCGCGCGGGATATGATTGTCGACCTCAAAACCCATGAGGGCGAGCTACAGAAGCAGATTGGCAGCCCAATCAAACTGTCAAAATCCCCACCGAGATACGAGTCCATCGGCGCAGTGCTGGGCCAGCACAATCAGCAGGTATTAGAGGAACTCGGCATTGACCAGGCCAGCATTCAGGCCGCCATGGATGCAAAAGCCTTTGGCTAACTGATTAGAGAGCCTTTGGCTAACTGATTAGAGAGCCTTTGGCTAAATGACTAAACTGTCAGCAGACACCAGCGTAAACTGCCCATCATCGACCCGTATCAGTGCTCGTTAATAATGGCCAGGGCATTCACCGCAAGGGGCTTTACCATGGTGGAAATACCGCCCGCCGCCTTACTTGAGGCATTGCCATCGGCCGCACGCTTAGCCACACCCTGGGCAATGGCCGCCAGGCGGAAAAAACTAAAGGCTAGATAGAAGTTCCAGTTGTCCAGCTTATCTATCCCCATGCGCTGACAGTAGCTGGCAATATAGTCCTGTTCGCTGGGAATACCCTGTGCTTCTCTATCTATGCCCATCAAACCAGACGAGGCGCCAGGTCCATTGCCCGACGGCAGGCGCATGCCCATGCACTGGTAGGCTAAATCTGCAAAGGGGTGGCCCAGGGTGGACAGTTCCCAGTCCAGCACCGCTATCACGCGATTATTGTCGGCACTGAACATCATATTATCCAGACGGTAGTCGCCATGAACCAGCGACACTCTGCCATCATCCTCTGGAATATGTTGACCCAGCCACTGGATTACCTGATCCATTTCCGGAATCGGCGTTAATTCTGAGGCCTTGTACTGAGCGGACCAGCGATCGTACTGACGCTGAAAATAGTTACCCGGGCGACCGTAATCCGCCAGGCCTACCGCTTCCAAATCAACCGAGTGAATGGCCGCCAACACACGGCTCATTTCATCGTACATTTTGGCCCGCTGCTGACTGCTGGAAATATCGTCCAACGCCGCTTCCCAGTGCACATTGCCTTCACAGAATTCCATAATATAAAACATGGAACCTATCACCTCGGGGTCTTCGCAGAGATGGTAGACCTTTGCCACAGGCACATCGGTATCGGCCAGTGCCGCCAGCACGCGATACTCGCGATCCACCGCATGGGCGGACTTGAGCAACTTGCCCGGGGGCTGACGGCGCAACACATAGGAGCCAGAGGCGGCATCGATTTTGAAGGTGGGGTTTGATTGGCCTCCCGCAAACTTGCTGGCGGTTAAGGGGCCCTTAAACTCCTCAATATTGGCCTCTAAATAGCTGGCCAGGAGAGCTTCATCTAATGTATCTACTGCAGACATATGTCCTTCTTATTCTATTATTTGTTGTTGGTCAAATGCACAAACCAGGCTCGCACTAGAACCCCGCCAGACGCTGGTTAATCAGGGCATCTGCCTCAGACATAATCCTGTCCATCAACTCCTGCACCGTGGGCACATCATTGATAAGTCCAGCCACCATACCGCAGGACCAGGCGCCCGCATCCATATCTCCCTCTTTCATAATTCTGGGGTATACACCCGCCACTTCGGGAAGGATATCATCGATTTTTATATCGGCTCCCAGGGCTTTTTCTTTTTCCAGCAGGCGCTCAACGGCGGAGTTATTGAGCACGCGCTCGGTATTGCGCAATGGGCGCATTACCAGGCG
>JBMZST010000307.1:0-2276 GCA_049623265.1 Porticoccaceae bacterium | reverse complement strand
TGGTTGTACTGGCAGTCAAACCTATTATGATGCGCCAGGTAGTCGAGGATCTGGCACCAGCATTAACTCACCAACCCATTGTGGTCTCGGTGGCTGCAGGCATTCCACTGACTGCATTGCAGCAATGGCTCGGCAGGCCCATGCCCCTGGTCCGAGCCATGCCCAATACGCCCTCTATGGTGCAGGCTGGGGCAACCGGGTTGTACAGCCAAAGCGAGCTGTCCGCGGAACAGCGCACATTGGTGGATAGAATATTTAAGGCTATCGGCTACAGTTGCTGGGTGGAGCGCGAGGAGCTAATTGACGCCGTAATCGCTGTGTCGGGCAGTGGTCCAGCCTACTTCTTTTTGGTTTTGGAGGCTATGCAGAAGGTCGCTCAGGAACTGGGATTATCGCAGCAGATAGCTGAGGAACTTAGCCTACATACAGCGCTGGGCGCCTCTCGCATGGCCATGGAATCCGGCAGCACCGCAGCTGACCTCAGGAGCCAGGTAACATCTCCCGGTGGAACTACTCAGGCCGCAATACAAAATTTTCAACAGCATGGGCTGGAAGATATTTTCCGCAATGCTATGACCAGCGCCGTTGCCCGCGCAAAAGAAATGTCTAAGGATTTCTCCTCATGAGCGAAAGCGTCATTTTTATTCTCAGGACAGTGGTTGATATCTATGCCTCTCTGTTACTGGTGCGCCTGCTGCTGCAGCTGGTTCAGGCTAATTTTTACAATCCTATATGCCAGGCTATATTCAAAGTCTGCGCTCCAGCGGTGGAACCTCTGGGCCGCCTGCTGCCCACCATAGGCACATTTAACACCGCTGCGCTGGTCGCCGCGATTCTGGTTAAATGGTCGTTTTATCTGATGCTGGTGGGTTTTGGCGCAATTCCCGGCAGTGAAGTATTCGCCTACCTGGCGGTGGCAGGGTTTGATCTTCTGCGCACGCTGATCGAAATTTATTTCTGGGGTATTTTTATACTGGTGATCTCCAGTTGGGTGGGTACAACCCAGCACCCTACGGTGATGCTGGTGTCCCAGGTTGTGGACCCCTATATGAGGCCATTCAGAAATTTAATCCCACCCATTGGTATGATCGATATTTCCCCCATGGCGGCGATTTTCACGCTGATGTTTATTCGCGCTAAGGTGCTGCCTGTGCTGGGCAGCCTGATCGTCCCCTTTCTCAACTAGGCGCTGAGCTCTGGAGCCAAACCCTGTCCCCTTAGGGCGCAGGGTCTGGGTACTGGTTGTGAACAGCGTCGATCTCTGACAACAGCTCCTTCGACAGCTCAACGTCGACTGCGTCAATATTCTCGCGCAGCTGATCCATGGTGGTAGCGCCAATCAGGCAACTGGTCACAAAAGGCTGCTGACAGACAAAGGCCAGGGACATCTGCGCCAAGGTCATATCATATTTGTCGGCGATGGCTTTGTAAGCAGTAGTGGCCGCCTCTGACTGAGGGCTGCCATAGCGCGCAAAGCGCTGGAAAAGCGCTAATCTTGATCCAGCCGGCATCTGGCCGTTGAGATACTTACCGCTCAGCACACCAAAGGCCATGGGTGAATAGGCCAGCAAACCAACGTCCTCGCGAATGGCCATCTCTGCCAGGCCGGTTTCAAATTGGCGACTGAGCAGGTTATAGACATTTTGAATGCTCACTACCTTGGCCAGACCTCGCTCCGAAGCCAGACGTAGATACTCCATCACTCCCCATGGGGTTTCATTGGACAAACCCACATGCTTGACCAGGCCCTCATCGACCAACTCGGATAGCGCGTCCAGAGTTTCCTCAATGGCAATACCATCGGCCTTCGGATTATGAACATAGCCGCGCATTCCGAAGAAATTAGTGGCTCGCTCCGGCCAGTGCACTTGATACAGGTCTACATAATCTGTTTGCAGGCGTTCTAGGGAGCCCTCAATGGCCTGACGAATATGGTCGCGGTTAAGCCGTGGCCCACCACGGATATGCTTCCAGTCCGGCCTAGTATCTGCGCGCCCAGCAACCTTGGTAGCCAGGGTTATTTCGGCGCGCTTGCCCGTCTGAGATAGCCATTGGCCAATGCAGCGCTCGGTATCTCCAACTGTCTCCGCCCTCGGGGGAACCGGATACATTTCCGCAGCATCAAAGAAATTAACTCCCCTGGACACTGCATAGTCCATCTGCTCACAGGCCTGCTGCAGGTTGTTTTGCTCTCCCCAAGTCATGGTACCCAGGCCAATTAAGGGCACATCTATATCTGTGGCACCTAATTTTCTGTATTGCATTCCCCTCTCCTT
>JBMZST010000306.1:0-2311 GCA_049623265.1 Porticoccaceae bacterium | reverse complement strand
TCACAGGCAATGCGATCATCATAAAATACAGCAGTTTATGCACGGCCCCGGCAAGTTTGCGTTCGCGGGGCTTCAGCGAGGTATCCAGCGCCGGGCGACGGGACAACTGGTTCCACACCAATCGAATTAGCAGCAATATAAATGCCGTCACCCCAAGAGTCTTATGCACCACATAGTAGGCATTGCGGTACTCGGTGCCCTCGGGAATCATAGAGGTAAAGATACCCATGGGGATAAGCGCCAAAAATAGACCAGCGGTGGTCCAGTGCAACAGTCTTGAGACTCGCCCGTATCTGTCCTCAGTGTTAGTCGCCGCTAGGCTAAGTGTTTCCCTGTTACGGGACTGACGTCTGGCTACCAACAATAGAAACACCCCCGCTGACAGCGCAATCAGTGCCTGTATCCAGAGTAGCGCTGGCTTGGCCGAGTCCATAGGCGTCTGGTTGGGTTTAGGGTTTTCGAGGAAGCCACTATTTACTACAAAAAATAAAAACCAGGCAGCCACCGCCAGACAGCCGGAAGCTGCCAATAGAGTGCCAAAAACGCGCACTGCAGGTGCACTGAAGCTGATAGCCCAGGCAGTGATCAGAGAACCGAGCACAATGGCAAGAGCAACCCAGCTATCCAGATTGCCCTCCATGCGCGCCGGTGGCACATAGCTGGCCACCACTCCATTAGTCACGACCTCTGCAGAGACCATGGGTGCAAGCCCCAGAGCAATCAATACAGTGGCAAATAATTTAACAGCAGTGGATAGGCGGTGACCCATTAGAGACTCCTCTTTGATTTTTTTATTTTTATAAGTGCAGCCGGCAGTCCAGTGCCGGCTGCTCCGCGACCAACCTGGCTACGCAGACTCCGCTGAGTTTTTATTTAACCAGCGTATTTGCACAATCATACCAACCACAAAGATCAGCAAAAATGCCTGATGGAAACCAAGCAACAGGGGGTCTTCAAAAGAATCAATAAACGGGTCCCCCAGAGGCAGTCGACGCAGGAAGTCAGTAATGGCTGGAATCATATGAAACAGCAGCGTACTGGAGTATCCCAGTGCCTGGAAATACATGGAAAAACCGCCAAACCACCTGTACTTCTCCATAATAATGCCGCCACTAACCGCCACCAGGGTCAATACGGCTAACCAGTGAGCAATACCAAAGCCACCCTGGTTATAGATTCCCAGGGCTGAACCGGCAACGATAATAGTGACCAGCACATAGAGCTTGCCCGACCTGTTATCCAGGGAAATCATCCTGTATTTAAACAATGTATAAAAAGCACTAATTAGCGCCACGATCCCAAGAATGGTGTGAAACCAGCCTAGTAATGTCATTTCTGGCATTTTTCTTCTCTCTTATATTCGCTGTTTAAGATTAATTATTTATGGGGATTAACCAGGTACTTCTCACCGGTCGCCTGTTTTGCATAGCCGCGGATAATCTCTGGCTGCAGCATTTCTGCTAGAGAGATCTCCTGGGTGTAATGGCTGGCAAAGGTGGTATCAATTTCTGCAGCCACGCGCTCACGCATCTGCCCAAATCGCTCCATACCAATGCGGCCAATCATTGGTGTTAACAACCAACCACCGAGTCCCCATTGCAGACCAAAGGCGCGATTTAAAATGGTCGGTGACATATCCAGCCCACCATAGATATACACCTGCTTGTAAGTGTCGGAGCCATAGCGACTGTACTCGGTAGCCGTTTTATTGGCCGCAATTTCCATCGCCGTCAATATCTGACCTGGCAGCTTACCGCCATTACCACCACCAGTGGCATCGAAGCCCAGGGTACAACCAGTGGCCACAATGGCATCCACCAGATCGTCCATAAAGCTGTCGGCACTGGTATCACAGATATATTCTGCACCCAGCTTTTTCAGAGTTTCTACCTGCTCTGGTTTTCTGACCACATTGATCAGAGGTACGCCATCGTCCTTACAGATCTTAACCAGCATCTGGCCGAGATTTGAGGCAGCGGCAGTATTTAGAAGCGCCGTATGGTTTTCCAGTCGCATGGTTTCCACAAAGGCCAGAGCCGTTAGCGGGTTTACAAAGGAAGAGGCCGCTTGCATAGAGGTAGTGCCCTCGTTCATCACCAGGCAGCTCTGGGCAGGAACACAGCGGTACTGGCTATACATGGCGCCACCGGCCACACCAACGGTTTTGCCAATCAAATGCTTGGCATTGGCACCGGCATCTATAACCACACCACCACCTTCATTACCTACCTGCATGGACTGACCCATTCTCGGTTTCAAAGCCCCCAGCAGCCCCGGATGTAGTTTTATGGACGCCACTGTCTGGTCCCCT
>JBMZST010000305.1:0-2317 GCA_049623265.1 Porticoccaceae bacterium | reverse complement strand
GACTGCCATCGGTTTTGATCACTCTTGGCATAACCAATTCGGCCAACTCATAGGTCGTAAAGCGCTCACTGCACTCAACACATTCCCGACGACGGCGCACCTGTCCGCCATCGGCGACCAGTCGAGAATCTACAACCTTGGTGTCATCAGCATTACAGAATGGACAGTACATAACAGCACATCAAAAATTTGGTGGCGTAGTCTAACACAATATGCCGTTATTTAAGTGCTGTTAAATAACCGCTATCACTGTTGTTTAAGGTGCTATCAGGGCTGGTCCATGGCGGGCTCGGAGACATCTGCGCCAGAGTGAATATACTGGGTGCCGCTCTTGGAGAACAGCGAGCGATGTCTGGGCCCGGGCAGTTCGGAATCCAGAGACTCATAACCCGCATCGCCGGGGTAGAGACAGACCATCCCCTGATCAGAATCGCAAATTACCGGAGTCACCTCGTAGGGCGTTCGCACAGCCAAGCGCTGGCAGGCCTCTGCCGCTGTTTGGTAATGGGCAATCAGTCGCATAGACAGGTAAGTGGGGGGCATCATATTCAGCGCCCCGGCATGGTGACGGTCGATGGCCTGCTGAGGTCGCAACCACTGAAATTCGTGTATTTCTCCCTGGTCAATAATCACATCTGAGGCACTTCGCTGGGCCTGGGCCGCAAAGAACCAGGTGGCAAAACGTCTGCTCTCCCCCAGTGGCGTGGTCCAATTACAGAAATGCACCAGGTCCTGCTCGGCGATTTGCAGACCGCACTCCTCCTCGACCTCTCGCACTGCGGCCGTCTTGGCTGCCTCCATCTGGGTATCTGCAGCGGCAATCTCCGACCTGTCTATGGCTCCCCCGGGAAATACCCAGGCGCCAGCTGCAAACGCCAGCTTGGCATTGCGCCGCAGCAACAGGGTCTCCAGACCCTGGTCTGTGTCGCGTAACAGTACGGCTGTGGCAGCCAGTCGCAATTCCGGATCAGTCATAGTTCCCACTCCATTTTATGAAGGCAAAAAAAAGCCCCATCGCTGTGGGGCTTTATAGTGTCGCTTTTAAGACTGCTTGGCAAAGCTTATCCGTAAACCGGGAAAAGTTTACAGATGGCCAATACCTTCTCTTTCACTTCGGCAATCACCTGCTCGGATGTACCGTTTTCAAGGCTATCGAGGATGTCACACATCCAGTGAGTCAGCTGCACGGTTTCATCAATACCAAAACCGCGGGTGGTAATAGCCGGAGTGCCCACACGCAGACCAGAGGTCACAAAGGGTGAGCGCGGATCATTGGGAACCGCGTTTTTATTCACAGTGATAAAGGCCTCGCCCATAGCCCGATCAGCATCTGTGCCCGTGTATTCCTTGCCAATCAAACTAACCAGCATTAGGTGGTTTTCCGTGCCGTTGGAGACAATATTAATTCCGCGCTCCATAAACGTGGCGGCCATGGCTTTGGCATTGGCTACAACCTGCTTTTGGTAGGCGACAAATTCATCACTGGCCGCTTCTTTAAAGGCAACCGCTTTAGCGGCGATCACATGACACAGAGGTCCCCCCTGGCTTCCGGGAAACAGCGCCGAGTTACACTTCTTGGCGATATCTTCATCGTTGGTCAGAATAATGCCACCACGGGGTCCGCGCAGCGTCTTGTGAGTGGTCGAGGTAACCACATGGGCATGGGGCACTGGGCTGGGATAAACACCAGCAGCAATAAGACCAGACACATGGGCCATATCTACCATAAGGTAGGCGCCTACCTTATCGGCAATCTCGCGGAATCGAGCCCAGTCCATAATGCCCGAGTAGGCTGAAAAACCTGCAATAATCATTGCCGGCTTGTGCTCAAGAGCCAGAGCTTCCACCTGATCATAGTCAATCAAGCCAGTCTCTGGGTTTAGTCCGTACTGCACCGAATTGTAGAGCTTGCCAGAAAAATTGGGCTTGGCACCGTGAGTGAGGTGGCCACCATCGGCCAGGCTCATACCCAAAATGGTGTCACCGCCTTTGATCAGCGCCAAAAATACCGCACTATTAGCCTGAGAACCCGAGTGCGGCTGCACATTGGCATAGCCTGCCCCATACAGACTTTTAAGCCGCTCAATAGCCAGCTCTTCGGCCACATCCACGTACTCACAGCCACCATAGTAACGCTTGCCAGGATAGCCTTCGGCGTATTTATTGGTCATCTTGCCACCCTGGGCTTCCATAACCGCAGGACTGGTATAGTTTTCTGAGGCAATCAGCTCAATATGCTGTTCCTGGCGCTGGTCTTCCTGTTGGATGGCCTGCCATAACTCGGCGTCAAACGATGCAATTGTCTGGTCTTGATCAA
>JBMZST010000304.1:0-2324 GCA_049623265.1 Porticoccaceae bacterium | reverse complement strand
TAGCGCATTGGTGCGAGGTCGCACCACAGCGCTTAAGTCATCGGATGGACTGGCGGTGTAAAAAAAGTCGCGGCCAGGATCGCGGCCCTTGATAAAATTCTCGAACCAGGGGCTGCGTGCAGAACAGTGATTGACTACCAGGTCTGCCATTAAAGAATAATTGCTGGCGATAGCATTAATGTCTTCCCAGTCACCCAGAGATTCATTGACACTGGAATAATCCAGCACTGAAAAACCATCGTCTGAGGTAAAGGGATAAAAAGGCAAAATATGTACGCCGCTAACCGAGCTGCGTAAATATTTATCGAGAAAACGATTGAGCGTTTTCAGGGGTTTTTCATCGTCGCGCAACACAGAGTCACCATAGGCTATGACCAAACTGTGGGTCTGATCCCAGTGGTTGATGCGCCGATTTTCAATGAGCTCTTTATCGGTTAGGCCCATTAAATCAATTAGCTCGGCGCCGAGGGTTTTTAGCTCTGAGTCTGTGCTATCAGAGTAAATGGCACGCAGATGTTTTTCTACACTGATCTGTAATGGGCTTTGGCTCATGATAAAAATTCTTTATTGTCTGCTTCGACGGCCTCAACTAATTGCTCAAAAATATCTGGAATCGCGCTAACTACTCGGTTCCAGCTGGGAATAAATGGCCTTTCCATGGGGGCATTAAAAAAGACTTCTCCCGCCTTAATAATATTTTCGGCAAACATTTCCACAGCCATCTCTTCTTCGTGAATATCCAGGCTGAGTCCATTCATAATGGCATCATTGTGGAAGTTCTCCACGGTATCCAGGGCCAATCTGTAATAGGTGGCTTTAAGGGAGCGAAAGGCTTCTGTGCTAAAGACTTCCCCCTGGGTAGCCAGTTTGCGAAACAGCGCTTTGGCTATATCTATCGACATTTTGGACAGGCCGTCTGAGTCATTATCCAGGGACAGTTTTTGATGCTTGTGATCATAGTTATCGGCGATATCCACCTGGCAGAGTCGATTGCTGGCGTAGTTGCGATACATCTCTGACAGCACGCCGATTTCCAGGCCCCAGTCACTGGGAATGCGAATATCATTGAGTACATCGCGGCGGAATGAAAATTCGCCGGCCAATGGGTAGCGATAACTGTCCATATAATTCAGATAGTCGGTGTGGCCGACCGTTTTCTTCAGCGCCCGCAGCAGGGGAGAGACTAACAAGCGGGATACGCGTCCATTAATTTTGCCATCGGCCACGCGAGCATAATAGCCTTTGCAGAATTCGTAATTAAATCTGGGGTTGGCCACCGGATAGATAAGTCGCGCCAAAAGCTCGCGATCATAGGTGACAATATCACAGTCGTGTAGAGCCACAGACTCGGCTTTATTCGATGCCAGGGTGTAACCCATGCAGTACCAAACATTGCGCCCTTTACCCAGCTCTCTGGGGGCCAGATCCAGCTTCTTCAATTTTGCATCCAGAGCTTGCAGCCGGGGTCCATCGTTCCATAGCACCCGGTGATCCTGGGGCAGCCGTTTAAAAAAGGTTAGCGCTTCCCGATACTGCTTTTCGTCGGCTCGATCCAGGCCAATCACGATTTGGTTGAGGTAGGGCGCCTGTTTTAATTCTTCAATAATATTCGGCATAGCCTCACCCTCAAGTTCAGAAAACAGAGAGGGAAGAATTAAGCCCATGGGCCTGGTTTTTGCGAATGAGGTTAACTCTGCTTCCATATCTGCCAGAGGCCGATGGGATAGGTTATGTAAGGTGGTAATATTGCCGTTTTGGTGAAAGTCGCCCATAGAGTTCTCAGTCAGTGATTTTTAGTATTTGTTTTCCAGCCAGGCATAAACGCCCTCGACCCAACCGTTGGGGCCGGTTGCCTTGCTGGCATAAAGATTGTTTGTGCGCTGTACAGAGGGCGCCCTGTGATTGGGGGAGCGGATAATCAGCGCAGAATCTGCGGCCTCTAGCATGCTGATATCGTTGGCGCTGTCACCAATGGCTAGGGTCTGACAATCGCCGTGCTGCTGTTGATACAGATGTTGCAGCTGCGCTAGTGCTCGTCCTTTATCTGTATTGTCGCCCATGCTTAAAAATCGTCCGCCCTGCAGTAGATGAGCACCCGCTGCTTCCAGCTGAGCTATAAACTCAGTTTTGCGACTGTCGCTGCCCAGCCAGTGAATCGTCTCGCTGTACTCGCGCTGCCGGGCCAGTCTGGCTTGCTCCGGGCTTAGTCCAGTAAGCTGAACCAGGCCATCTGTACCTTTGTCGGCAGTGACTGAGCTAAAGGTTTGAAATTCATCGGCAAAGGCTGCACCGATCTGGTCGAGTAACGCCACCCAGTAGCTGCG
>JBMZST010000303.1:0-2339 GCA_049623265.1 Porticoccaceae bacterium | reverse complement strand
GCCCAGTTTCAGATAATCCAGTGTCTCTGTGCAATGGTAGATCATCAAATTTTTGGAGGAGAGTAGATGCGATTTTTCGCGGTGTTTTTGACCGGTGTGTTTATGCTATCAGGTTGTACGACAGTGGTTGACTCGGTGACTTCCAAACCCATTGAGCCAGACCCCTCCAGCACTAGCATGGGTACCGCTATTGATGATATGAAGATGGACACCTTTATTGGCGTCAATATCAAAAAAGCAGACCCAGCACTAGACAAGTCCCATATTAATATCAATGTAGTCAACCGAGTAGTACTGCTCACTGGCGAGGTACCCAGTAAGGCACTAAAGCAGAAAGCCGGCGATGTGGCCAGAGCCTTTAAGGATGTTCGTCAGGTTTACAACGAATTGCAGGTGCGGGGCAAAACGTCCATTGTATCGCGCACCAATGACACCATGCTCACTGCTAAAGTTAAAGCCAAACTGATGTTTAACGAAAAAATTAAGGCTTCAAATATCGAGGTAATCACTGAGGACAGTGTGATCTACCTGATGGGCACCGTAGACCGTGCCACTGCGGAGCTGGCCGGTAAAATTGCCAGCGATAGCAGCGGCATTCGCAAAGTGGTTCGCGTGTTTGAATATATAGACTAAACCAGCTCTATGGCCATGGCGGTGGCTTCGCCGCCGCCAATACAGAGACTGGCAATCCCTTTTTTGCCGCCGCGCTGCCGCAGGGCATGAATCAAGGTCACAATAATTCTCGAACCACTTGCGCCTATGGGATGGCCCAGGGCACAGGCGCCGCCGTTGACATTGAGTTTATCGTGCGGCATGCCGATTTCTTTGAGTGCGGCCATGGCCACCACCGCAAAGGCTTCGTTAACTTCCCACAGATCTACTTCGTCAACCGACCAGCCGACTCGGTCCAGGGTCTTTTTCATCGCCGTCACTGGTGCCGTGGTGAACCATTCAGGCTCCTGGGCGCTCTGGTCATAGCCATGGATTAGCGCAATAGGTTTGAGACCACGGGCCTCGGCCTCATCGGCCATCATTAATGTCAGCGCTGCTGCGCCATCTGAGATGGAACTGGCATTAGCTGCCGTGACTGTGCCATCTTTGGCGAAGGCCGGGCGTAGCTGAGGAATCTTGTCTGGCCTGGCTTTACCGGGCTGCTCGTCGGTGTCCACCACGGTATCGCCTCGGCGCGAGGCTATGGTAACTGGCGCAATTTCAGCGTGAAATAGCCCCTGGTCTATGGCGGCATTGGCCCGCCGCAGTGATTCAATGGCATAGGCATCTTGGTCTTCGCGGCTAAACTGGTATTTATTGGCGCAGCTCTCGGCAAAATTACCCATGGCAACAGCCTGGTAGGCATCCTGAAGGCCATCGTACTGCATATGATCCAGCATCTCTGCGCTGCCGAAACGATATCCCTGACGGCCCTGGGGAATCAGATAAGGGGCACGACTCATACTCTCCATGCCACCGGCTACGGCTACCTTTGACTGGCCAGAACGCAATGCATTGCCAGCCATCATTACCGACATCATGGCCGAGCCACAGACTTTGTTGACTGTGGTGCAGGCCGTCCCCTTATCGATACCAGCGGCCAGAGCCGCCTGGCGGGCCGGCGCCTGACCTAGACCTGCGGATAACACACAGCCCATAACCACTTCGTCAATATCTCCCCGACCCAACCCGGCGCGCTCTAGCGCAGCACTGATAGCCACTGCGCCCAGATCAGGCGAGGCCACGGCGGACAGGCTACCCATCATGCCACCCATGGGGGTGCGCGCGGCGGATAGGATAGCTATAGCTTGGGACATGGAAACCTCCTTGAGAATGGGTGTCACTAAACCCGGTTATTTAACCACTCGCAGCGAGGGTTTGGTTTTGGACTTTGACTTGGGAGCTGGCCGGACTTTTTCTGCCGGGCTCAGCACTGGCTTGGGACCACCTGGTGGTTTTGGTGGCGGATTATCGTCTGGGTTCTCAGGTTCAAACACCATGCCCTGGCCATTTTCCTGAGCGTAGATACCCATAACGGCACCCACGGGCAGGTAGATATCTATGGGCATGCCACCAAAGCGCGTGGACAGCTGGAGATACTGATTATTCATCTCAAAACTGCTGACGGCACGGGGGGCTATATTGAGAACAATCTGTCCATCGGTGACAAAATCCTGAGGCACTTCGACCTCAGGATAATGGGCATCGACGACGATGTAGGGGGTGCAATCGTTATCCACTATCCAGTCATAGAAGGCTCTTAGCAGATAGGGTCGATTGGACCTCATATTCATCTCAGCTCATCAGGCGCGAATTTCGCGCTCCAGATCGGTGAGACTTTCCTGGAA
>JBMZST010000302.1:0-2353 GCA_049623265.1 Porticoccaceae bacterium | reverse complement strand
TCGTAGCAGACAGTGGTTGGCTTGCCACTGGCCATTACCTGTTTGGCATAACGCTGAATATCAGACTCCAAACAGCCTCCACTGAGCAAGCCAAACTGCTGGCCCAGACTATTAAACAACATAAAGGCACCCGCTTTGCGATAACAGGGCCCCTCGGTTTTATAGACGGTTCCCAGCACCCAAGTCTCGCCGTCGCCAGCAGCCTGAGCAGCTGACCAGAGCTTTAATAGTTGGGGGAAATCGTTATTGAGGTTCATTGGCGGCAGCTTATTGTCTTGTTATAGATAGGTAGGTATACGGTTAAAGTTATTCTTGTGAGCAAAACTATAGGCTAGACCCATGGCTGACCAAAGTAAATATCTCTTCCACAGCAAAACCTTGCCCGACTGGCGCAAAAATGCGCCTTTTTTTAATTGATCACTTTTTAATCAGTGGGTCCCGGGGTAGAATGGCGGGCCTTCGTTTCACTGACCTGCGGATTTGCTTTGTTCAATATTGGCCCCTACCAGATTGACCGCAAAACTATACTGGCCCCCATGGCCGGTGTAACTGACTTGCCGTTCCGTCAACTGTGCCGAGAGATGGGCGCCGGGCTGGTGGTATCGGAGATGGTAGCTGCAGACCCAAGTACCTGGGGCACCCGAAAGTCCAGGCTGCGTGTCCAGTTTGGCGATGAGCCCGCACCCAGATCAGTGCAGATTGCTGGCTATGATCCGCAGATGATGGCCGCGGCTGCGCAGTTTAATGTGGCCCAGGGCGCCGAAATTATAGATATCAATATGGGCTGCCCAGCCAAAAAAGTCTGCAAGCGCGCAGCAGGCTCTGCACTGCTGCAAGATCCAGCACTGGTCTCCCGTATATTGCACGCCGTTGTGGCCGCTGTGGAGGTGCCAGTTACCCTCAAGATTCGCACCGGCTGGGATCGACAGAATCGCAATGCCGTAAGCATTGCACAGATTGCCGAAGAAGCTGGTATTGCAGCACTCGCCGTGCACGGCCGCACGCGCGCCTGTCGCTTTGTGGGCGAAGTGGAGTACGACACCATAGCGGCTGTGGTCGAGGCAGTTTCTATGCCAGTGATAGCCAATGGGGATATCACCAGCCCACAGAAAGCTGTCGAGGTGCTGGAACACACCGGTGCTGCCGCAGTGATGGTCGGCCGCGGCGCTCAGGGCAATCCATGGATTTTCTCCCAGATTAACCATTATCTGGAAAAAGGCGAACAGCTGCCACCTCCAAGCTTTGTCGAGCTCGGACATATGATGGCTCGTCATTTACAGGCGCTGCATGAGTTCTATGGTGAAGTCGGCGGCGTGCGTATATCCAGAAAACATATAGGTTGGTATAGCAGCGACCTAGTTGGTGGCAAAGCGTTTACTCAGCATTTTAATCAGCTTGAGAGCACTGCTGAGCAGCAACAATTTTTGTACCAGTTTTTTAATAATCCAGTGAACCAGGAACAGGCCGCATGAGTTCTGTGATAGAAAGTCCAACTACAGTGGCGGAGGAATCCTCTGCAAGCAGTGAAAACCACAGCAGCCAATCGTTGAGAGACAGTGTGGCCGAAGCCATGCAACGTTACTTTGCCGACCTCGATGGTCAGGATACCAGAGACCTCTACGAACTGGTGATGGCTGAAGTGGAACCGCCGCTGCTCAGCGCAGCCATGAATTACACCCGCCAGAATCAAAGCAGAACCGCAGAAATCCTTGGGCTTAACCGCGGCACATTGCGCAAAAAATTAAAGCAGTACGACCTTTTGTAACAGCGACCAATAACCTATTGCACCCTTTGAACTATTAGCTTTTTAATCTGAGGACTCCATGAGCGATTTACGAAAAATTTCCCGTGCACTGATCAGTGTTTCCGATAAAACTGGCATTGTAGATTTTGCCCAGGCACTTACCGAGCAGGGCGTAGAGATACTGTCCACGGGAGGCACCTTTCGCCTGCTGCGTGAAAATTCGATTGCGGTCACCGAGGTCTCTGACTACACCGGCTTCCCCGAGATGATGGATGGTCGGGTAAAAACACTGCACCCCAAGGTACATGGTGGAATCCTTGGTCGTCGCGGTCAAGATGACAGCGTCATGGCTGAGCATGGCATCCAGCCTATTGATATGGTGGTTGTTAATTTATATCCATTTGCGGCCACGGTTGCCGACCCAAACTGTGATCTGCCTACCGCCATTGAGAACATTGATATTGGCGGCCCGACCATGGTTCGCTCTGCGGCCAAAAACCACAAAGACGTTGCCATAGTGGTTAATGCTGGCGACTACAGCAGGGTTATTGAAGAGATGCAGGCCAATCAGGGGCAACTGGATTACAGCACCAGATACCAACTTATGGT
>JBMZST010000301.1:0-2405 GCA_049623265.1 Porticoccaceae bacterium | reverse complement strand
AGCCTGAAGGTGGTGTCCAAGCATTTGGGGCACCTAAAATAGCTCTGCTTGGATTAGAACAGCACCGCAAAACGCTCAAATAGCCAGTAGGCACTGATAATTCCCACTATGTAGACGACGGCTTCAATAAGAATGGCTCGGTGCCTCTCAACGGCAGGCAGGGTTCGCGTCAGCACAAATACCAGTGCCAATACCGCAGCAATAAACAGCAGCTGCCCCAGCTCAACCCCTATATTAAAGAACAGCAGCGCATGAACCTTCATCGCCGCAGGCAAACCCAACTCCTGCAGTACCACCGCAAAACCAAAGCCGTGCAATAGCCCAAATGCCGATGACGCAGTAACCGGATAGCGCCAGGTAAAGCTAGGTACTGCCCCCTGGCCTGCGCGGTTGTGCTTAATAATTTCCACCGCCAGCAATACAATACTCAAGGCGATTAAGAGCTCGACCAACTCGGTGGGCAACCGGAAAATATCCAGCGTGGCCAGCGTAAGCGTGATGGAGTGGGCAAGGGTAAACCCAGTCACGGTGAGCAATAGGCGTTTAAAGCTGCCGGCGATAATTATCAGACAGAGCACAAACAGCAAATGGTCTGTACCGATTAAAATATGCTCTATGCCAGCCACTGTGTACTGCTTGGCCACTGTGCTGGCACTGGTGCTCACCGGGATACTCACTGTGGTTTTTTCCGGGCCGGAGAAAACCTGTACGGGCTCTGCATCAGCGGGTTTAAAAACAATTAACGAGGTTAACGCGGGATTACTGCGCGGATAGTCCAGCTCCAGAGAAAAGCTGGCATCCGGGTTTTGCATATTGCATTGGTAGAGGCGGCGACCCATTAGACCAGCGGCACGAGCACCGTCCACCAGCTCACAGTCGGGGTGCACTAACCTGATATAGGGCTCCTGACCGGCGGGCATCACCGGTGGCACCTTCCATTTCACCAAGTATTGGCTGGCATTGTTTTCTAGTATTTCCACGTATACAGGCCGCGCCTCATCGGCAGTGGCCCAGCTGCTAAAAAGCAGTGTCAGGGTGAGATAAACCCAGCGCACTAGTCAATCTCAATCTGATATTTGGCCATCAGCTTGTCTATGGCCTGGCGCTTCACCTCTTGTTGCTGCTGGCGCTGGGCGTCGGCAAAGACCGCAGAGCTCACTTCGTCAAACTCAGGGATATAGGCATCAGTATTTTTCACCAGCAGCACTAGATGCCAGCCATAAGTGGATTGCAGCGGCCCCTGCCACTGGGCTGAGGTACTCAGCTCAAACAGTGCACTCTGAAAAGGCTGGCCAAAATGACTGGCTATCTCATCGTCTTCTCGGTTGACATAGTTGCGGTTGTAGAGAAAACGCTCGCCGTGCCTGGACGCATTTTCAAACGGCACCTGTTTGCCATTGAGTTCGGCCAGTAACCTGTCCGCCATAATCCTGGCATCGACAGGGGCACGTTTTGCCGTAGATATAAACACATGGGTGAAAGTGGCCTCGGCCGCCTTTCTGTAATCCTGGCGGCGATCAGCATAGAATTCGCGCAGATCTTGCTCAGTCAGTGGGGCAGCCTCGTCGTAAAAACCCTGAGCCAGATAATCCATTTTTTGGATTAGGCGGCGGCGAATAATCTGGTCGTTGTTATCCAGATTAAGTGCCATGGCCTCGCGAAACAGCACCTCTTCCCGCGCATAGTCGTCCACCAACCGCTGACGTTCTTCACCACTGAGAGCCGCCAGAGCGGCCTCGGCTTGGTCGGGCCTAAAGGTTTTGGCCCGCAGCTGCATAAACTGCAGCAACTGCTGGTCGTCAATCTGTATCAGATACTGGTCGTAAGCGTAGTCATCGGCATTAATCCAGCGCTCACCACCGAGAAGCACCAGTGCAATCAGAAAAAATTGCACCAGCGGCTCTTTTAACAGCTTTGTTATCATCTTGCTTGATAGTCCCTTTTAATTCCTTTTTCATCATCGCCGATCAGGGTGTGTACCACACTGGCGATGTATAAGCTCGCTCCTGAATGGTCTTTGGCCCCCGCGGTGGGGTATCGAGGCCCAGCGCAAGACTGTCAAAAAGACCGTTGCGTGGCGTGGGAATTTGTAGCACTCGGGCGTAGTAGAACGCCGACTGAGTGGCATCAAAATCTGGATCTGCCCATCTCACCGCAAATTCAGCTTGACCAATGGTATTGGTGTAGCGTGCCGATTTTACGTCCACTGTGTTGCCCACAGCGGGCAACTTGCCATCCGCATCCAGCACTCTGTCGCCAGACCAGTCTATATTATAGACCTTTTCATATTGATTGCCCTCGGCATCCACCCAGCCTTTAACCATTTGAACCCGATCCAGGTTTGCATCTTTGGGGTCTTTGACCGCACGCACCAAAAACTGGGGGGCTTCGGCAGCGGTATTGGC
>JBMZST010000300.1:0-2407 GCA_049623265.1 Porticoccaceae bacterium | reverse complement strand
ATGGCTGATATTAGTCAACGTCAATGTGCTGACCTAGAAGAGTGGCAGCAGATTGCCGAGGGCAAGACCGCACCCCTTCTGGTGGCACCTATCAAAGGCGCCGCCATAGCAGCCGGGCTAGTGATAGACTTTTCCAAGTTGGAGCGCCTTGTGGGCTTCTGTGGTCTCGCTTATCAGGGGCGCAATGATATCGACGATATTATTCCCTCAAGCCATAGATCCAGCGATCTAGATGGCCGCAAACCCAATATGGTGATTAGCCTGTTTGCCAAACAGGGTGCCGGCCGGGAGGACTTTAACCGCTGGTATCAGTCTGAGGACAATAGCCAGCTGACCCATTGGCAGCGGCGCATTGCCTCCAGCGAGGTTATTTCGCTGGCCAACCAGTCCGTAGACCAGTGGCTGGTGCAAGCAGAACTGCTAGTGAACATGCTGCCCGAGCAGTTGCAGCCAGTGGCCCATGGGCTGGTTGCATCCGTAGAACAGAAGATAATAATTAAAAGCCAAAGGCAGATCGCTTGACATCACAAACAACCGGCGCAGGTAAAACCGCAGTAGTTATAGGCGCAGGCTTCGCCGGCATAGCCACAGCACTGAGATTGAGAGCCCTGGGCTATGAGGTTAGTCTGCTGGAGCGCCTCGACAGCCTGGGGGGCAGAGCGCAGGTTTTTGAGCGCGGCGGTTATCGGCATGATGCCGGGCCTACGGTAATTACCGCACCCTTTCTTTTCGACGAGCTATTTGAACTTTTCGACGAAAAACTCGACGACTATCTGGATTTTGTTCCTCTGGACCCTTTTTACCGGTTTCACTTCGCCGATGGCAGTCAGTTTGACTACCGCGCCAGTGTTGAGGACACGCTGACTGAGATTCGCCGGTTTAACCCAGATGATGCAAAGGGTTACCTCAAGCTACTGGAGCAGTCAAAGAAAGTCTACGATATTGGCTTTAAAGGGCTTGTGCATAGGCCTTTCACCAGAGTCTGGGATATGGTCAAACAGGTACCGGCTCTGCTGGCACTCAAGTGCTACAAAAGTGTGTCACAGATGGTTAACAGTCATTTAAAACACCCACTAATACGCCAGGCTTTCTCTATTCATCCTCTGTTGGTGGGCGGCAACCCGTTTAAAACCACGGCCATCTACACCCTAATCCACTATCTTGAACGACGTTGGGGTGTGTTTTTCTGTATGGGCGGTACCGGCAAGCTAGTTCAGGAATTGGGCGCGCTAATGGAGCGACAGGGGATTAAAATCCTGTGCAATGCCGATGTCGACGAAATTATCGTGGCAGATAACAGGGCAACCGGTGTGCGACTGACCAATGATCGGACTATGGAGGCTGATTTGGTAGTGTTTGGCGGCGACCCAGAGACCTGTTACCGTCAGCTGTTGCCCAACAATAAACCGCGCCTGCCCGCCAGCGTCAAAAAACAATACAGCATGGGACTCTATGTGCTGTATTTTGGCACCAAAAAGCTGTACCCAGAGGTAGCCCACCACAGCATCTGGATGGGGCCCAGATTCAAGCAGCTGCTCGAGGAAATTTTCGACACTAAACAGATGAGCGAGGACTTTAGCCTCTATCTGCATCGGCCAACCGCCACCGATAAAACCTTTGCTCCGGATGGCTGTGAATCATTTTATGTTCTTTGCCCAGTGCCCAACCTCCAGGGCAATGTCGACTGGAACACCCAGGGCGAAATCTTGCGTGATCGTATTATCGACGCTCTAGAAGGAACTATACTGCCAGAACTCTCCACAGTGATTGAAGAGGTGTTTTGGATGACTCCTGAGGATTTTGCCAAGAATTATCGCTCCATGCATGGAGCCGGCTTCTCCATTGAACCACGACTTACTCAGTCAGCCTGGTTTCGCTTTCACAACCGTGACAGCGCTGTGTCAAATCTGTATTTTGTCGGCGCCGGCACCCATCCAGGCGCAGGTCTGCCAGGGGTAGTCAGCTCTGCTAAGGTGGTCGAAGAACTGCTGACTGGGGTCGAGGTGGGCTCCGGCGGATAGATCATGGATAACTCGGTGCCAGACAGTCTATCCTCTACTTCCTCACCCCAACAGACTCTGGCACGCCACGGCAAATCCTTTTACTGGGCCAGTCTGTTTCTAGGCTCTGATGCGGCAGGCCGAGCCGCACAACTCTACCAGTTCTGCCGCTTTGTGGATGATCTAGCCGACGGTGATCTGCCTCAACGGGAGGAGTCTTTGGAAGATATTCGCGCGCGCTTAGATGGTGGCAGCCAGCCCGCAGGCCCTGAAATTGAGACCTTTCTGGAATTTGCCCAGAAAAACAATATACCGGTTGTCGCAGCCAGGGAGCTTCTCGACGGCATGCTGATGGATCAGAGGCCCACAGCCTTTAAAGATGAGGCCGAATTACTGCGCTATTGTCA
>JBMZST010000299.1:0-2409 GCA_049623265.1 Porticoccaceae bacterium | reverse complement strand
TTGGCTGTGCGGGCCATTTTATCGTCCACGTTGCGATCGACAATATGATTGACCGCAGCTGCAGACCCGGCACAGAGCGCAATACCCAGATTGCCAAACAGCAAAATCTGTATGGGCACCGCCTGATCAGTGGCCAGCAACATACCAATCACTGAGGTCAGTATCATCAGAGCGACTACATTGGGCTTGCAAAGCTCTAGGTAGTCGCGCCAGGTAACTGCTGTGCTGGTATCAATACTGGACATACTGTCTATTCCAAAAAGGCTCGGTGTTTATCGATTCGGTGAGTATTTTAGCAGATGTTTCAGATCTTCTAGCAATCCGCCACCATCCTGTTGCTGGGTATAAAACAAAATAGCTTGAAAATCTGGTGTAACCACAAAGTAACGGGTATCACGTAGATCCCAGTCAGCTGAACTATCCTGTAGAACAGCGCTAAGCGATTGGTTTTCAATTGGATGAATCGATAAATAGGGGTGCACTGCTTGCAGCTCTTCTGTATCTATTATGCTCAGGTCAGCGCTGGAGGGGAGATAAATCCGCTCGAGGCGACCACTGGATTTACCTAGCAGCATATGAATCTGGCGGCTGTTAATCAGTACATCTTGGCAACCTTGGTCACAGCCTTCGCCACCGGCCACCACCACTTTCCATTTTGGTGCTCCGCTCTGGGGTAGGGAGGCCAATAGGGAGCTCATATCCACGGTGGGAGTGACAATAGTCCCTTGATTGGTGGTACCCATGCGCTCCATCATAGCCAACCGCTCTTCCTCGGTTTTGGGCACCATCAAAAATCCGGCCAGAATCACGCCAAAGACGATAATCAGCATCAGCCAAATCTGATATTGCATGCTGCGCTGCTTGGCAGTTATTTCAGTCTGTTCTGTCATTGCTTAGTCATCCTGTATTGCCGCCTGGCTTATTTCGCCCTGCGCTGTTTTAACCATACCGCTAAGTTTGAGTTAGCAATCAGGGTCATTAGTAATAGCACCAATGCCATTACGAACCACTGTACCGCATAGCCCCTGTGCTTGGCCGGCTGTGTTGAGACCGTAGCCCAACCGGTTTGCAGTGCCCCAGGGCTGTCCTGATCAAGGCGCAGCTGATAGGGGAAAAAGTCTTCGCCATATAATTCACCCGCGCGAGCCGCAGACACCCAGCCCACACGAGCGGGCCATTGGCTGACCCGACCAATACCATCATCTAAACGGTAACCGCCAAGGGTCTGGTACAGTGAACCGCGTAACTGCACCGTGCCGATAACAGGCTCGACCTCAGGCAGCTGAGTGCGATCCAGCGAGGCTGGCACCCAGCCTCGATTAACCAGAACAGTTTCATCCAAGCCAGCTACTGAAAAGGGTTCCAGTATTTCATATCCTGGCCGGCCGTTCTTGACGCGATTGTCCAGAATCAGGCGACGCTGTGCATCCAGCTGGCCGCTTAACCAGGCACTGCGGTATTGCAAACTGTCTTCAGCAATCAGGGTTTCAACTGTGGCTGGTGCAGCCTGTTGATTGGTCCTGTGCTGCTCTAAAATACGCTGCTTTTCCCCAGCCCGATCTAATTGCCAGAAGCCTAGCCCAATCAGCAGGGGGAACAGACAGAAACTCAACAGCAACAAATTTTTGTTGGGCTGCCAGTGGAATCTGTGCGTAGAGTATTGGGGCTCAGTGCTCATCTATGTTTAAATTCCAACCTTTCTCAAGAGTGGTCAACATTATGCTGTTAAAGACTATTATCGTCGTTCTGTTTTTCGCTGTGCTTATCAGCCTATTTAGTGGCCTCAATTTTCTGGTCAAAGACCTGGGTGATTCCAAGCGGCGTTTGCTTATCGCCCTGGGCACGCGCATTACTTTGGCAGCGCTGCTATTGGGCACTATCGCCTACGGCCTGTTCACAGGTCAACTGGGTAGCACGGCTCCCTGGGATCGCAAACTACATCCGGATGCCACCCAGGCGGATATTCAGGCCCCGCCCCCCGCTCAGACCCCAGCACCTGACGGCGAGCCTCAGTAACTTTTCGTACAGATAAAAACGGCCAGGGGATACCTGGCCGCAGAGTAAGAGCTACTGTCTGTTACGTGAGAATGTAAACAAAGATAAACAGACCCACCCAAACCACATCAACAAAGTGCCAGTACCAAGAGGCCGCTTCAAAACCAAACTGGTCGTCATGGGAAAAGTGCCCCTTAAGGCCCCGCAACCATTGGATTAACAGCATAATTGTACCCAGTGTTACGTGCATACCGTGGAATCCGGTCAGCATAAAGAAGGTCGTTCCGTAGATTCCCGACTCCAGTGTCAGGCCCAGCTCTTGGTAGGCGTGGATATATTCCTCCGCCTGCAAAAACAAAAAGAAGATACCCAGTGCGACGGTGATGCCCAGCCAGGTATTAAACTTTTTGCGGT
>JBMZST010000298.1:0-2423 GCA_049623265.1 Porticoccaceae bacterium | reverse complement strand
TGGGACTACAGATAGAAAACAAAGAGTTTCACAGAGTTGCCGCAGAGATCGAAGAATTACAGGTTAGCGCTGCGCGGCTAAGGTATTCCCATAAGGTCAGTGTCCAGCGGTTGGACGCATTATTCGAATAATATGATGACAAAACTACCCTCTACAGCCCCGTTGATGGGCTTGATTTGCTGGTTGCTATTGGCTGCTGAAACTCAGGCGGCTATTAATGTGGATGGCGTGCTGGACGAGCCAGAATGGTCTCAGGCCCAGGTCTACAGTGATTTTGTCACCGTAGAACCGCTAACTGGCGAGCCGGCCAAATACAACACGGAGGTGCGCCTAATTACCAATGCTGAGGGCATTTTTGTTGGCTTTAGTAACTATCAGCCGGCAACCAGTAAACGGGTCAATCGGCAGTTTCCTCGGGACGCAGAGATTCGCGCTGATCGCAATGTGGTGAGTATTGATTTTGATGGCACTGCTCTGGCCGGTTATGACTTTACCGTAGGCTCAGCCAATTCCCAGCAGGATGGCATAGTGACCAAGGGCAGCTATTCCGCAGATTGGGATGGAACCTGGTACTCCCAGACCTCCTCAAAGGGCGACTACTGGTACAGCGAAATTCATATTCCCTGGACTGTGGCGCCAATGACCAGTTCCGGGGATGGCCGCAAAAAAATAGCCCTGTGGTTTTCCCGGGTGGTATTCGATGAGGCGTTGCGCTTTGCGTTTCCCAATGCCTATTATTCGCGCACCACCTTTATGGAAGATTGGCACCCTCTTGAGGTAGAGCAGGTTAATACCTCTACCATGGACTGGTTTCCCTATATCAGCTATGCCGATGATCTCTATCAGGGCTCGGGCTCAGACAATGGTAATACCCTTAACGCCGGACTGGACTTTATCTGGCGGCCAAATAGCAGCACCCAGCTAACTGGTGCCATCAATCCAGACTTTGGTCAGGTCGAAAGCGACGACCTGGTAGTCAATTTTTCTGCGGTCGAAACCTTTGTTACCGAAAAGCGGCCATTTTTCACGGAAAATCAATCGCTATTCAGCGCGGATATCCCCAACGGTGACCAGGCTCTGTACACCAGACGCATAGGTGCTGGCCCCGCTGGCTATGGTTCTAGTCTGGTGGATATAGAGGTAGCGGCCAAGCTCACTTATTTTGGTGAGTCTACAGACCTTGGATTGTTCGTTGTTGCCGAGGATAGTGCCAACGGAAGCCTAGGGGGCGACTTTTTATCCAGTCGCCTGCAGCACAAAAGCGGTGGGCTGACCCTGGGTCACCGTCTGACCTATGCGGAGCGACCGGAGCTAGCTAGAAAGGCCAGTGTCCAGGTGGCAGATTTTATCTGGCAAAAAAATGACAGCACCGAGATTCGCGGACAGTTACTCCACTCAGATATCAATCAGCAGGCCAATAGCCTGAACGGCCAGGCCTCTGAGAATACACAGGATTTTGCCAGCTGGGTCAGCTGGTCCTATGCTCCAAATGATGATTGGTACCATATTTTGTATCTGTCTCATTATGGTGATGAGTTTGATATCAATGATATGGGCTATATGCAGCGCAATAATTTCAGAGAGTTTTTTGGCAGTAATCGCTACGATCGCTCGCAGTTCCCTGATAGCTCCAACCTGCTTTCAAGCTCTACTGTTCTGGAATATGGTACAACCCAAACCACCCAGGGGGATCGCTTGTCCCTGTGGGCTGAACTCGATCATACCTGGACTTACAAATCGTCGCGCAAACTGGCACTGGAGGCGGGCGCCGCAGCACCCTCTTGGGACGATCAGATTACCCGAGGTAATGGCATGTTTGCCGATGCCTCACGCTACTGGTTGGAAACCAGATACACCAGTGCCGGCGGCAATGACTTTACCCATGCCACATGGATTAATCTAGAGTACGGTGAGACTGAGAAGCTAACGCTTAATGCCCGGTTCCGGCTCAGGTATTACCTCAGCGAAACAGTCACCCTGGAGGGTAGCCTCAGATACAAAAATTTCCAGGAGTGGTTGATCTGGGATTTTGCCACCGGGCAGCTTGCCGCCTTTGATGCCGAGCACTTCAATGCAGATATGCGCTTTGACTGGTACCCCTCGCCAAAGCAGGAAGTGAGGTTAAAGTTTCAATGGGTGGGTATAGATGCAGCTCAGGTCGACAGTTACCAGCTTAACCATAGAGGCCGGCTGATAGCTGCTGATACTCAGGCATCAGACTTTAGTCTCAGTGACACGGCATTGCAGCTCCGCTATAGGTACCAGTTGGCACCATTGTCCGATATATTTTTAGTCTACAGTCGCGGTGGTTACTACGGTGATGACGAAGCTGATAGGGCCCCGGGTGATCTGTTGCAGCGGGGCTGGGATGGACTGCAGGTTGAATCTATTATTGCCAAAATACGCTACCGCTTTTAGCCCTC
>JBMZST010000297.1:0-2447 GCA_049623265.1 Porticoccaceae bacterium | reverse complement strand
ATGGGCGCCGAATTCGAAGTCTCTGTAGATGGCAAAGAGGCACTGGAAGACATTGCCGCCATAGGCCAGATCTCTGTCGACCTGGAGTCTGATGATGATGACGGCGAGCGAGACTATACTGAGCTGGTTGAATATATTCGCATTGCAGTGCAGCTTGTCTTTGCCGACTTACATCCTGAGCTGGAAACCGATGCACAGCCCACCATTCATTGAGTTGTGGCTCAGGATTACCACCCCGGGGTTTGGTCTAGAGCATTGAAGATTTCACAAAAAGAATATGCCTCCCGCCGCCGCGACCTGATGGCAATGATGCAAACTAATAGCATCGCTGTGATTGCTGCGGCTCCTGAAAAAATCCGCTCAAATGACACCCATTTTCCCTATAAACAGTGCACTAACCTAAGCTATTTGTCGGGGTTCCCTGAGCCGGGAGCTGTGATGTTGCTGATTCCTGGGCGCGAACAGGGCGAGGTGGTGTTTTTCTGTCGTGACAAGGACCCACTGCGGGAGACCTGGGACGGCTATCGCCAGGGTCCTGCCGGCCTGGTCACAAATTATCAGGCTGATGATGCATTTCCCATTGATGATATAGACGATATTTTGCCCGGCATGCTAGAGGGCAAGGACCGAGTGTACTTTGCCATTGGCAAGGATCCAGAGTTTGATAAGCATCTGATGGTCTGGGTAAATGACGTGAGAGATAAGCGCGGTAGCGATGCCAGCCCTCCGGGAGAATTCGTTGATCTTGATCATTTGATCAATGAGATGCGCCTGATTAAATCGGCCGCCGAGATCAAGTTGATGCGCAAGGCAGGCGAGATTTCCGCTCGGGCCCATTGCCGTGCTATGCGGATTAGTAAGCCAGGGCTCTACGAATATCACCTGCAGGCAGAGATCGAACATGAATTTATGACCTCCGGAGCTACTGGGCCCGCCTATACCAGTATCGTGGGTGGAGGTAAAAATGGCTGCGTTCTCCACTATGTTGAAAACCGCGACAGATTGAAGGCCGGTGACCTGGTGCTTATTGATGCTGGCTGCGAGTTTCAGGATTATGCTGCGGATATCACCAGAACCTTCCCAGTCAACGGTGTTTTCACGGCTCAGCAGGCGGCAATTTATGACATTGTTTTGGCGGCGCAGGCGGCGGCCATAGAGCTGATTGCTCCGGGGTTGGAGTATCATCTAGCCAACGAGGCGACAGTGCGGGTTATTACCCAGGGGCTGGTCGATCTAAATATTCTCGTAGGTGATGTTGATGAGCTGATAGAGCAGGGCGCCCATCGCGACTTCTATATGCACAATGCAGGCCATTGGTTGGGCATGGACGTACATGATGTGGGTGACTACAAGATTGATAACCACTGGCGTGTCTATGAGCCGGGCATGGTTGTGACGGTGGAGCCGGGGATTTATATCTCGCCAGATAATACCAATGTAGACAAACAATGGCGTGGTATTGCTGTGCGTATTGAGGACGATGTGCTGGTGACCAAGACGGGCAATGAAGACTTGACCTCCGGGGTGCCCAAGGCTCGGGATCAAATTGAATTATTAATGGCGAATTAAACGGTGGCAGAGGCTAATATCAGTGCAGAATCCAGCTACGATATTGTGATCGTGGGCGGTGGCATGGTGGGCATAAGTCTTGCGCTGCTTCTTCGTGCCCAAAATCCCTGGAAGATTTTGCTGGTTGAGGCTCAGGACCTGGCCATCGGGGATAGCCCGATCACTGGTGCCTATAGTTCGAGCTTTGATGCGCGCTCCACAGCCCTATCCTGGAGCAGCCGCACTATCTATCAGTCCATCGGTGTTTGGCCGCAGCTCAAAAAGCATCTCTCGGCTATAGAACAGATTCATGTCAGCGACCGCGGTCATGCAGGTCTTACCCGAATTGATGCTCAGGATGCCAATGTCGATGCCCTGGGCTATGTGGTAGAGAACCAGTGGTTGGGCTCGGTGTTACTCAATCAGTTGGCAGCGACAGATATCCAGATGTTGGGTTCTGCCAGCGTAGACACCATCCGGCCTCTGGCCGGGGGTATGCGCCTCGGTGTGAAGTTGGCGAAATCAGAGATGCAGACCCTGGACGCAAAGCTCGTGGTTATTGCCGATGGCGCTGGCTCTGGCACAGCACAGAAGCTGGGCATCCAGTCTCAGTCTTCGGCCTATGGTCAAACCGGGATTATCGCCAATATCAGCCTCGATCGACCCCATGGGGGCGTCGCTTACGAGCGCTTTACTGATCAGGGCCCCATGGCGATGCTTCCGCTCACGGATTTTAAAGGTCGCCCCCGCAGCGCTTTGGTTTGGACGCAACCAAAAGAGATGGCTGAGGCGCTTATGGCAGCAGATGACCAAAGTTTTCTTGAGCAATTACAGCAGCGCTTTGGATACAGGCTAGGGCAGTTTAAGCAACTGGGCGAGCGAGTTTCCTATCCGTTGGC
>JBMZST010000296.1:0-2455 GCA_049623265.1 Porticoccaceae bacterium | reverse complement strand
CCATCGGTTCGCGGCATGATCAATAAAGTTAACTATATGTTGCAGGTTGAGGAAGCATAAGATGCGTCTAAACACCCTTAGCCCGGCTCCGGGTCGTATTAAAGAAGGCAAGCGCTGTGGTCGTGGTATCGGCAGTGGCTTAGGTAAGACTGGTGGCCGCGGTCACAAAGGTCAAAAGTCTCGCTCAGGCGGTTCAGTACGCCCAGGTTTTGAAGGCGGTCAGATGCCATTGCAGAAGCGTCTGCCAAAGTTTGGTTTTACCTCGCGTATGGCGGCGGTGACAGCTGAGATTCGTCTGTCAGAGCTGGATAAAGTTGAAGGTGGCGTGGTCACTATAGAGTCTCTGCGAGCGGCTGGCATCATCAACAACAGTATCTCGAGAGCCAAGGTCTTTAACTCTGGTGCAGTCACCAAGGCAGTTACTCTGCAAGGTGTAGGTGCAACCAAAGGTGCTGCAGAAGCTATTGTTGCCGCTGGCGGCAAGGTTGAAGAGAAAGCCTAATGGCGAATCCAGGTGCTATGCCGGTGGGCAACCAAAAAGGATTGGGCGAGCTTTGGGCTCGCCTTCGCTTTTTGTTTATGGCCATTATTATTTATCGTATTGGCACCCATATTCCGGTTCCCGGATTTGACCCGGATCGCCTGGCCGATATGTTTTCTCAGAACCAGGGTACCTACCTGGGACTGTTTAACATGTTCTCAGGCGGTGCACTGGAGAGAATGAGCATTTTGGCCCTGGGTGTTATGCCCTATATTTCGGCCTCGATTATTATGCAGCTGCTGTCAGCCACAGTACCTGCATTAGAGCAGTTAAAGAAAGAAGGTGACAGTGGTCGCCGCAAGATTAATCAGTACACCAGATACGGCACTGTAGTTCTAGCTCTGATTCAGGGCTTGGCCATGGCGGTGGGCTTCCGCTCTCAAGGAATGGCTTACGAAGGATTTGAGTTCTTCTTACCTGTGGCTGTGGCTTCCCTGGTTGCTGGTGCTGTGTTTTTGATGTGGCTGGGTGAGCAGATTACCGAGCGCGGTATAGGTAATGGTATCTCCATGCTGATTTTCGCCGGTATTGTGGCTGGTATCCCCGGCGCAATCGGCCAGGCGCTGGAGTCAGCGCGCCAAGGTGACCTCAATCCGCTGATGCTGATTGTTGTCCTGGTGATTGCCGTGGCGGTGGTTTACTTTGTTGTATTTATTGAGCGCGGTCAGCGTCGCCTAACGGTTAACTATGCTCAGCGACAGGGACGCAAGGCCTATAACGCACAGACCTCTCACCTGCCACTGAAAGTCAATATGGCGGGTGTAATACCAGCGATTTTTGCCAGTAGCCTGCTGCTGTTCCCTGCTTCAATCAGCCAGTGGTTTGGCTCAGGGGTGAACGCACCCGCCTGGTTGCAGGATGTGTCCCTGTTGATTGGGCCAGGGCAGCCATTGTATGTGCTGATGTTTAGTGCCTTGATTATTTTCTTCAGCTTCTTCTACACGGCGTTGATGTACAACCCCAAGGAAGTGGCTGATAACCTGAAAAAAGGTGGTGCCTATCTCCCAGGTATACGTCCGGGTGAGCAGACCGCCAAATACATTGATAGTGTGACCACGCGTCTGACTTTGATTGGCGGTATTTATATTACTCTGATTTGTCTGATGCCCCAGTTCCTGAACGTGTACTTTAATGTGCCGTTTTATCTGGGAGGTACATCACTGTTGATTGCGGTTGTTGTAACAATGGATTTTATGGCTCAGGTGCAGTCACATCTAATGTCGCAACAATATGATTCGCTAATGAAGAAGGCCAACCTTAAAAATGTTGGCCGTAAATAAAGAGGTGATGCTGTGAAAGTACGCGCATCGGTTAAAAAGATCTGTCGTAATTGTAAAGTTGTCCGCCGCAAAGGTGTGGTTCGCGTTATCTGTAGCGTCGAGCCTCGTCATAAGCAGCGCCAGGGATAACTGGTTGATTTTTGATAGATCTATCGGTATCCTACCGCGCCTTTTTAGCAGGTCTGAAGGACTGCTAAGCGGGTCGGAAAAGCCGATTAAACCCATAGTAATAGTGGAGTAATGTGAATGGCCCGTATTGCCGGTGTCAACATTCCAGATAACAAGCACACAGTGATTTCACTGACTTATGTGTTTGGTATCGGTCGCCCAACTGCCAAGAAAATTTGTGCAGAGACGGGCATTGCAGAGGACACAAAAATTTCTGCGCTGGACGAAGGTCAACTAGACGCGTTGCGAGCTGCCGTAGGGCAAAACGACGTAGAAGGTGATCTCCGTAGAGAGAACAGCATGAGTATCAAGCGTCTGATGGATCTGGGTTGCTATCGCGGCCTGCGTCATCGTCGCAGTTTGCCCGTACGTGGACAGCGTACTAAGACGAATGCGCGAACCCGTAAAGGGCCGCGTCGTCCCATAAAAAGATAATTAGGATCATTTCTAATGGCAAAAGCAGCAG
>JBMZST010000295.1:0-2460 GCA_049623265.1 Porticoccaceae bacterium | reverse complement strand
CATCAGAGCACCTGGGAAACCTTTTATCTGCAGTGGTACTTTCAACCTGCCAGCGTTATTTTAAAGCACGGGCTTATGTGGATACCCTTGTTTGGCTGGGCCCTGGCGCTTATGCAACCGATTGCCATAAAGCGCTCCAAACCCGCCAAAGCTATTAGATTCGTGCTAAAACAAGGGGCTAAACGGCTGGCGGCTGGCAATAAGGTCGTGATTTATCCCGAGGGAACCCGAGTCGGGGTACAACAGCTGGGCGAATTTAAAACCAGCGGCGCGGCGCTGGCCAAAAACGCCGGCGTTCCCATAGTTCCTGTGGCCCATAACGCAGGACATCACTGGGCGCGAGACAGCTGGATTAAAAAACCAGGCACCATTCACATGCAAATTGGGCCCGCCATAGACAGCAGTAGCAAAGATGCAAGAGAACTGACCGCTCAGGCCCGGGACTGGATCAAGAGCGCACTGTAACTGCCGACTAGAGCACAAAAAGGCGAGTCTAACGGGGATACAATCCTAACTATTGCTGCCAACCATGCAGCCAGCCGAGGGATACCGATGTCGATGGAAAGCCGCAAAAACACCAAACGCCCCAGCCCCATTGAGAAACGTCATAAAAATCGCAGGGTCACACCAGACCGCAGAGAAGAGGTCAGGTTTGAACCTCTCAAACAAGATCGCCACCAAAACTGCGGGCGGCGAAAAACAGATAAAGATGTTTGGAAACCTATTAACTAATCAGTGTTAATAGGTTTTTTAAACGTCTAAATTAACCACTGATAGCGCATTGGTTTCAATAAAGTCCCGTCTGGGCTCAACATGGTCGCCCATCAGTGTAGTAAACATCTGATCAGCCGCAATCGCATCTTCGATAGTCACCACCAGCATACGGCGACTTTCAGGATCCATGGTCGTTTCCCACAACTGCTCCGGGTTCATTTCCCCTAGGCCTTTGTATCGCTGTGTATTGATACCGCGGCGAGATTCAGCCATCAGCCAGTCAAGAGCTTCTTTAAAGCTGGTTACTGGTTGTTCCCGTTCGCCCCGCTTCACGTAGGCGCCCTCTTCAATCAGTCCCTGCAGCGTCTGGCCCAGCTCTACCATTGAGGCATACTCGCTAGAAGTAAAGAAATCCCGGCCAAAGCTATGGTAGTGAGGTACACCATGGGCGGTAATTTCAATATTGGGAATAAATAGATTGCGCTCTTTATCCTCTTTAACCGAGACTTTATAGCGGTGCGTACCACTATCAACTTCTTCAAGTTTTCCCTGGAGTTCGCTGCACCAACCCTCAAGATCGCCGCTATTTTGCAGAAGTTTCTCATCCAGGCTGCTGATATAAACCAAAGCCTCGAGCAGCTCAATAGGATACACCAGAGACATGCGGGTAATGAGATCACCTACATGCCTAAACTGTGTTACCAGAGATTCCAGTGCCGTGCCCTGAATGGCTGGCGCCTTAGGGTTCACATGTAAACTGGCGCCCTCAAGAGCCTTCTGTGTGAGATAAACCAGCAGCGCAGCATCATCTTTAACATACTGCTCACTCTTGCCTTTAGTCACCTTGTACAGCGGCGGCTGAGCAATAAAGATATGGCCATTTTCCACCAACTCTCGCATCTGTCTAAAGAAGAAGGTTAGCAATAGCGTGCGAATATGCGATCCATCCACATCCGCATCCGTCATAATCACAATAGTATGATAGCGCAGCTTCTCAAGGCTAAACTCTTCGGCGCCAATGCCACAGCCCAGAGCGGTGATTAGGGTTCCGACCTCAGCACTGGACAGCATCTTGTCAAAACGGGCTTTCTCTACATTGAGGATCTTACCTTTCAGCGGCAAAATCGCCTGGGTTTTACGCGCGCGCCCCTGTTTTGCTGAGCCACCAGCAGAATCGCCCTCCACCAGATAGAGCTCGGAGAGCGCCGGATCTTTTTCCTGACAGTCTGCCAGCTTGCCCGGCAGCCCGGCAATGTCCAGCGCGCCTTTGCGGCGGGTCATTTCCCGAGCCTTGCGAGCCGCTTCGCGAGCGCGCGCCGCATCGATCATTTTATTAACAACAGCCCGGGCTTCCTGAGGATATTCCATTAGATAGTCACTGAATTTTTCACCCATTTCCTGCTCGACGGCACTTTTTACCTCTGAGCTAACCAGCTTGTCCTTGGTCTGAGAGGAAAATTTAGGGTCCGGCACCTTAACCGACACTATGCCGGTGAGGCCTTCACGGGCATCGTCACCCGTGGTGGCTACTTTGGACTTGCCATTAATCCCCTCTTTTTCAATATAGGAGTTAAGCCCGCGGGTCAGTGCCGATCGGAAACCGGCCAAGTGGGTACCGCCATCGCGCTGGGGAATATTGTTGGTGTAACAGAGAATATTTTCCTGAAAGCCATCGTTCCACTGCAGAGCGACCTCAACACTGATACCGTCCTCGCGCTCAGTGCTGAAATGCATAATCTTATTAAC
>JBMZST010000294.1:0-2479 GCA_049623265.1 Porticoccaceae bacterium | reverse complement strand
GCTGTGGTGGAGGGCAATATCCATTACAACCTGATTGAGATTGAGCGCGGTGCAGAGGTCGTGGGTAGTTTCGTTCACGAGCAGCCGCAGACTAATGTCACCGCCTTTCCCAAAGAGGGGCGTGTTGAAGAGGGCTCCCAATCGAACAAAAAGGCCGACAAACAGTCGATATAGCAATACCAACTGACCAGATAAATGGTCGGAGGACAGAAAGCAAAGATGTCAGGAATCCAAACATTTACACCCACGGCGCTGGAAGTGACAGAGCGCGCCGTTGCCAAGGTGCAAAGTCTCAAAGCGGAAGAAGATAACGACGATCTCAAACTCAGAGTCTACGTCACCGGGGGTGGCTGCTCTGGGTTTCAGTATGGGTTTTCCTTTGAGGACAATATGGCTGAGGACGACACACCTGTGTCGCGGGACGGCGTTACCGTGCTTATCGATTCCCTGAGTTTTCAGTATCTGGCGGGCTCGACGGTGGACTATGAGGAGGGGCTCATGGGCTCGCGCTTTATAATCACCAATCCGAACGCCTCTACTACATGCGGTTGCGGGGCTTCATTCTCGATCTAATAAGGAAATTTCCCATGAAAATGATTTTCATACTACTGCTGTTTCCCCTGCTGGCTCATGCCATGCCCGCAGACTCGGTTAGCCCCATTGCCTCAGAGTACGATGGTGCGCAGGGGTTAATTGCCCGGCTTGATTTTGAGCGGACCGACCAGATTATCGAGGCGCTATTGCGTGTAGAGGCCTATTATGAGCAGCAGGGGTTTGCCGAGAACCATCCGCCGGTAGCCTTTGTTATCTTCGGACCGCCAGTGGCATTATTTTTCAAGAGTGACTACGGCAAAAACAAAGAGATTGTCGATCTCGCCGCTCGCCTGACGGCCTTAAACGTTATCGATGTCAAAGTCTGTGAATTCAGCTACCAAGCCGAGGGGTTGGACAGCAAAAACCTATTGCCCTTTGTCAGCACCGTGCCTTTTGGGCCAGACGAAGTTACCAGGCTGGTCGAAAAGGAGCGCTATAGTTACTTCTAGCCTTAAATCTGGCTAGGGCAGATACAGCCCCCCAAGAACTGTCTCGCGCTTGGCGCCAGTCACTGCCGCAATATTCCCTGCGCTGACTTGCAGCCGCTGCTTGGCCAGCCAGGCAAAAGCGCTGGCCTCCACCCAGTTGGGGTCTAGGCCCAGAACGGCAGTAGATGCCAGCTTTGCGTTTAGGGCCGCTGCTAGGCAATCCATTAGCGCCGTATTAAAGGCACCCCCGCCGCAAACATAGACGTCATCTATGGGCATATCCAGCCCGTTGACCTGGTCGGCAATGGTCTCGGCAGTGAATCTGAGTAAAGTTGCCTGCACATCTTGCGGCGCAATCTCTGGTAACAGGCTGAGCTGCTGTTCCAGCCATTGCAGATTAAAGGCCTCGCGGCCGGTACTTTTGGGCGCAGGCAGAGCAAAAAATGGATAGCTTTTCAGCTGGTTTAACAGTGAGTCATCGCAGAGGCCGCCGGCGCCCCAGGCGCCGTTGGCGTCAAAGTCTTTAGCTAGATGCTGATGGCACCAGTTATCGAGAAGAAGGTTGCCCGGGCCTGTATCAAATCCCACGCAGAGACCTTCCGCGGCTAATACGGTGATATTGGCAATACCACCAATATTGACTACGACACGATTTTTCCCCGTTTGGGCAAATAATTCTCTGTGAAATGCCGGTACCAGGGGGGCACCCTGCCCTCCCAGAGCCATATCCTTGCGGCGGAAGTCCGCCACCACGGGGCAGTCGGTGCGCGCAGCAATAATATTGGGGTCACCAATCTGCTGGCTGAAAGCGATGGGTCCGGCGCCCGGTGCCACATGGCGCACGGTCTGGCCATGGCTGCCAATCGCTGACACCTGATCCGCAGTTATATCCAGTTTGTGCATTAATGCCAGTGAAGCTTCGGCGAATAATATGCCCAGGCGGTGATCGGTTTCGGCATAGAGCTGCAGGCTGTCCAGCCCGGGCTGGCAGAGCGCTTGAATCGATTGTTTTAGCTGGCCGGGAATAGGGTAGCTCAGGGTGCCGACAAGCTTAAATTGACCGCCTTCAAAGGAGGCAGCAACCGCGTCGACTCCGTCAATACTGGTGCCTGACATAAGTCCGATATAGAGATCAGTCATAAGAGACTATCAGTTGGCGCTTGAAGTAGTGCGCTGCGCTGAGGCCAGCTGAGAGGGCTGCTGATAGTTAGCAAGCTGTGCCAGCAGTGGTCTGGTCGCTCTGACAAAGACCGCTTTCTCTGCCTTAGCAATAGGCTGAGACTGGGGCAGTTTTACTGTGCGAGGGTTTCGGTGCACGCCATTAACAAGAAACTCATAGTGTAGGTGGGGGCCTGTAGCATAGCCGGTTGAGCCCACGGTGCCGATTAGTTGACGCTGCCGAACAGTCTGCCCTTTGCGTACTTTCTTGCTATTCAGGTGAAGATATTTGGTGGTGT
>JBMZST010000293.1:0-2512 GCA_049623265.1 Porticoccaceae bacterium | reverse complement strand
CGCACCGGGTAAGCCGGCACAGGGCAACCTGGTTGATTGGGCTGCTGGTCTTTGCGATTAGTGCCACGATTTGTCTCAACTTTGAGTCTCTATTTGGCTTTGTGATTACCATGACTACCGAGCGAGCGCAGCCTCTGCTAAGTATGATGCTGTGTATTTTTGCGGGCTGGGTGTTTTATCGCAATAGTATTCTTGAGGAGCTAAAGAGTGGCAGCCCGGATGTGGAACAGGGGCTGTTTTGGAAAATCTGGCCACTGTATGTAAAGCTGTTTTGTCCGGCGCTGATTCTGTTGACGTTTGCGCAGGGGTTTTCTTAAAGCAACCGACTATTTTTGGAAAACTGGCTGCGCAAAAACTCCATCTGGTCACCCCGGATACGGCGGCTGTTTAGTAGCGCTAAATACTCTGCATTATTGGGCTTAAACGGCAGTGCCACCAACTCCATGCCCGCCTCTTCTGGGGTTCGATTGGCCTTGTGTTGGTTGCAGCGGCGGCAGGCGGCCACGACATTTTCCCAGCGGTCGGCACCTGCCCTGGAGACTGGCTGTATATGGTCTCTGGTGAGCTGGATACTGGCGAACTCTCGGGCGCAGTACATGCAAATATGGCCATCGCGAGCAAATAATGTGGGGTTATTCAGCGGGTAGTTTGAGCGCGGCCTGGCCAGCTGCTCGCCGCCACAGGCAATAATGCTGGGTAGCTCCACCAGCGATCTTTTCCCGGTTAGCCTGCAAATGCCGCCATGCACCCTGCGCACCGTATCGCCAAGAGTCCAGACCACCAGATCACGGGCGTAGATACAGACTGCCTCTTCCCAGTTAAGCCAGTCAATGGGTTGCCCCGCGAGGTTTAGCCTTAATATTCTTGTCTGCACTGGGTTTTGACTCCTCTAGAAACAAAAAACCCCATCGCACTCTGCGACAGGGTTTTGAAATGATATTGGCCAAGCTGCTGGTTTTTTACAGGGGGTAGTGAGTCATGCCAAACCCTGAGGGCTGTGCGCCGATCTCTCTTTGTCCTCTCTGCTAACTGGGGAACTCTGAAGACTCAGTCCTCCTCAATACCCTTGTTATTGATGCAAACCATGATTTGTATTCTGAACAGACTAAGATAGCCTGTCAAACCTATCCGAATTACCACCTCTATAGTAGTAAGACGACCACAGGCCCGAAAGGCACAATTTATCTGTGCTATAGCAATTGACCCAAATGCCTATGTTGGTTAGGGTGGCCTGCTAGCATGACAGTCTTTTTACAGTGAGTTTTAATTGTGGCAACAGAAAAAAAAGCAGTGGATTTTGAGCAGCAGCTGGAAAATCTAGAGGCATTGGTCGAGTCCTTGGAGAGCGGCAGTCTGAGCCTTGAAGACTCCCTCAAGTCCTTTGAGCAAGGCATTAAAGTGGCTCGCGAATGCCAGACTGCACTGAAGCAGGCAGAGCAGAAAGTTGAGCTATTGACGCGCCAGGGCGATGAACTGGTCAGCCAGCCTTTTGAGGCAGACGAATAAGGCACTGTATGCCCAGTACTCTTAAAGACCTCCTGACCCAGTACGGCAATCAGGTCGACGCCCAGCTCGAGCACATACTGCCCCAGGCCCAGGGCCCGGCGGAGACGCTTTTTGCCGCCATGCGCTACTCTGTTTTTAATGGTGGCAAGCGCCTGCGCCCGGCGCTCTGTTTTGCTGCAGCTGAGGCTATTGCCAGCAGCAATACTAATACCGCCAAGGTGGCAGCGGCGCTGGAAATGATTCACGCCTACTCCCTGATTCACGATGATCTGCCGGCGATGGACGACGATGATCTGCGCCGCGGCAAGGCTACCTGCCATATCCAATTTGATGAGGCCACGGCTATTCTGGCCGGTGATGGTTTGCAGTCATTGGCGTTTCAGCAACTCACAGAGCTGGACAATATACCTGCGGATCTGATGGTTAAATTGCTATCTATGCTGGCTAGCTACAGTGGCTGCAATGGCATGGTGGCTGGCCAGGCCATAGACCTGGCCGCAACGGGAAAAGCACTTAATCTCGACCAGCTAAAGACCATGCATAGCCACAAAACCGGCGCTCTGATAGAAGCTTCCGTGCTGATGGGAGCAGTCGCAACTGGACAGGCCTCAGAGCCGCAGCTAGCTGTGCTAAAGCAGTTCGCCGCAGATATTGGTCTGGCCTTTCAGATTCAGGACGATATCCTCGATGTGGAGAGCTCTACAGAGCAACTGGGCAAGCAACAGGGTTCCGATGCCCTTAATCAAAAATCCACCTACAGCTCAATTATGGGGCTGGAAGAGGCCCGCACAGAGGCGGCCAAGCTGTATCAGCAGAGCGTCGCCAGCCTGGATATCTTTGCCGAGCGCGCCGAACCACTGCGGCAACTGGCCAGTTTTATTGTCAATCGGGCTTATTAACCGAGCCAATTGGTGTAATATCCCCTTTCGACAAAAAACATAGCTACTATGCCAAAAACATTTACAGACATTCCCCTCAGCCGACCAGATACGCCGCTATTGGATAG
>JBMZST010000292.1:0-2522 GCA_049623265.1 Porticoccaceae bacterium | reverse complement strand
ACATTGGGTTTAGCAGGGAAATTACGGCCCTCCCGGTAGTCTTCAAGTTCGTGCAAAACAAACTCATCCAGGCGATCCTGAGCGGCAGTTTCACTGATCTCCCAGCGCTCGGCCATGGTGGTATCCCAGGGAATGGTTGGCAACAGCTGTAGATCACCCAGAGCCAGGCTATCGCTAGGTGGAGTCTGAGCACTGATTTTAGCGGGCAGCGGCAGTGGCTTTCTGGGGGAGACTGCCGATAGACAACCACGACGGTAGTAAGGCGTGAACACCTTGTAGGGCGTGCCATCTTTTTTGAGTACCTGCCAGGGCTCCCAGAGCAGCGAACCGTTATAACTTTCAACCTCTATACCCTGGTCCTTTAGTGCGGTTTTTATTCCGGCATCGCGCGCAATACGCCAGGGTTCATAGCAGCGATTCCATACCACGGAGGACGCCGAGGCCTGCTGGGCTAATTGGCTAAGTACGGCCAGGGGGTCACCGCGATAAATAGCAAGTTTGCCCTGCAGGGACTGGTTGAGGGACTCCAGCGCACCGTGCAACCACCAGCGACTGGCACCGCCCATGGCCCATTCCCCAGAGTTGTGGTCGTCAAGAATATACAGGGGAATTATTTCACCTCGTTCACAGGCGGCACTGAGCGCTGGATTGTCTGTCAGCCGCAGGTCCTGACGAAACCAAACTATGGTGGGATTTAGGGTGAGCTTTTGCGTAGAGTCAGTGATAACAGCTGTCCTTGAATTAAGTATTTTCTGGTGTAGGTTACGGCAGGGGGATTTTTTTAGATGTTCAGGGCAGCGGTTGCTGCGCTGCGTTGATAACTCTGCACCTCAGTCTGCTACAATTGCGGTCTTTTCTGACTGTTGGAATACAATTAATGAATGTACTGGTTATTGGCTCAGGTGGACGTGAACATGCACTCGCATGGAAGGCGTCGCAGAGCCCTGATGTGAGTAAAGTTTTTGTAGCTCCCGGCAATGCTGGGACTGCGGGGGAAGATCAGATAGATAACATTGACCTGGGTGTCAGTGACTTCCAGGGCCTGGCAGATTTTGCCGCCAATAACGACATAGGACTTACCATTGTAGGCCCGGAGCAACCGCTGGTAGATGGCATTGTGGATTTTTTCCAAGCCCGTGATCTGCCTATTTTTGGCCCGTCCAAAGGCGCGGCGCAACTTGAGGGCTCCAAAGCCTTTACCAAAGACTTTCTAGAGCGTCATCAGATTCCAACGGCCAGCTATGGCAACTTTACCGATATCGAGGCTGCTCTGGGCTATCTGCATCAGGTGGGCGCGCCCATAGTGATCAAAGCCGATGGTCTGGCGGCCGGCAAAGGCGTGATTGTCGCCATGACTATGGACGAGGCCGAGGCAGCGGTTCGCGATATGCTGGCGGGCAATGCCTTTGGTGAAGCCGGTCACCGGGTGGTGATCGAAGAGTTTCTCGATGGTGAAGAAGCCAGCTTTATTGTGATGGTGGACGGTAAAAATGTTTTACCCATGGCCACCAGTCAGGATCATAAACGCGCCGGCAATGGCGACACAGGACCTAACACCGGCGGTATGGGCGCCTATTCCCCGGCACCAGTTGTGGATCAGGTGATCTATCAGCGAATTATGGATGAAGTCATCTATCCGACTGTTCAAGGCATGGCTGCTGAGGGCAATGATTACACTGGATTCCTCTACGCAGGACTGATGATTATGGCCGATGGCATGCCCAAGGTGATTGAGTATAACTGCCGTTTTGGTGACCCGGAGACACAGCCTATTCTGCTGCGCCTGCAGTCTGATCTAGTCAGCCACTGCATAGCTGCTATTGACGGCAACTTAGATCAGCAACAGGCCCAGTGGGACCCACGACCTGCGGTGGGTGTTGTACTGGCTGCTGGCGGCTATCCCGGCACTTACCGTGGTGGCGATGTAATCAGTGGTCTACAGCCTGCCGAGGCGGGGGCCACAGATGCCAAGGTATTCCATGCTGGCACCACTCAAAAGGCGGATACTGTAGTCACCAGTGGTGGCCGGGTGCTCTGCGCCACGGCAATGGGCGAATCAGTGTCCGAGGCGCAGCGCGCCGCTTACCAGCTGGCGTCGACAATTCACTGGGATGATATTTATTTCAGAGATGATATTGCCTGGCGCGCTATTGAGCGGGAAGCCGCAGGTAAATAGCAAAGTCCAAGGTTGTCACAATAATCCAAAACAGAGGGGGAATGAGTATGGATCATCCATTTTTTAGTTTCGATATTCCCTTTGCGTCCTTTAGCCCCATGCACTGGTGGACTCTGGTTGTGTTCGCCGGGTTACTGGCGCTGGTGATCAGGGTCGGCACCAGGCTTAGTCCCGAGCAAAATCTATGGCTGGGGAGAATAATTGCGGTGTTTTTATCGGTGACCGTGGTGGTTTTCTCTTGGATTCACTCTTACAACGGTCTGTTTAACCACCGGGTCGATCTGCCCCTGTCCATCTGCAACCTGTTTGCCTTGCTGGCGCCGATACTTTTTTGGCAGCCTAATTT
>JBMZST010000291.1:0-2525 GCA_049623265.1 Porticoccaceae bacterium | reverse complement strand
TGCTGCAAACATATCTGGGAACAGGGTAATCAATGCAATTTTCATTCATCTCACCTCTGTGCCCAATACTCGCTGAACCCTAAAAGTCCGGGTCCCAAATCACGTCAATGGTTCCATTCTCAACGTCGATACTGGTGACAAACTGCTCTGCATAAGGGATTAACCGTTCTTGGCGGTCGACGCTCTGGGCGTCTCCCTCAACCACCAGCACGTCGTTGGCGCCGGTCTCGAGCAGAGATTTCACCACACCCAGGCGAATCTCCTGTCCCTCAAAGTGGCTTGTAACTGCAAGCCCCTCAAGCTGATGCCAGTAAAATTCTTGATTACTGAGATCTGGCAACAGCGCCTTATCCACATGGATATCTTGCTGACACCAGGTGCGGGCGATATCTCTATCGTCAACACCTTTTAAATGCGCCACCAGTCCGTCACCGTGGCGCTTCCAGTCGTCGACCTGTATTTTCTGTCGACCCTCTGGCATATCAACCCACCAAGGCTGGTAATCAAACACTGCTTCTAGCTGCTGGGTGTAGGAGTGGACTTTGACCCATCCCCGTACACCAAATACTGCTGTAATCCGCCCAACGACAAGTGTTTCCAATGGAAGACTCCCGGGCTGCAGAATCAATTAAGCTGCTGCTTTGGCAGCCTCTTTAACCAGTGCAGAAACACGCTCGCTGATCTGCGCACCCTGGCCCTGCCAATAGGCAACACGCTCAAGGTCAACACGCAGACGCTCTTCGGCGCCACGGGCAATCGGGTTAAAGAAACCGATACGCTCGATGTAGCGAGCATCGCGAGCTTTGCGCGAATCAGAAACTGTGAGGTGGTAAAACGGGCGTTTTTTAGAGCCGCCACGAGCCAATCTAATTGTTACCATTTACTAAAATCCTGTGTTCAAGCGGCAAAATCGCCGACTTGATGCTTTACATTTTGCTGTCATTTCAGGCCCTGACTGCGCTGTTGGCCGATTAAGATTTATCGGTCACAGGCAGACTTCGCAGGACCCCCACGAAAGGCGCGGTATATTACGTTAAAAGGAGACGAAAGGAAACTACTTTTGACGGTAATTACAGGGCTTTTGAAGGCGTCCCCAAAAGGCCCGCAGGCCCCGCGGCTGTGAGGCTAGAACTTGGGAAACCCGCCCGGGGGCAAACCGCCGCCAGGAGGAGCCATACCACCTAGGCCCCGCATCATGTTCTGCATGCCTTTGCCCTTCATTTTTTTCATCATCTTGCCCATTTGCTTGTGTTGCTTGAGCAGACGATTAAGATCTTGAATACTGGTGCCAGAGCCCTGGGTGATGCGCCTTTTGCGGGAGCCATTGAGAATATCTGGGTTGGCGCGTTCTTTGGGGGTCATAGAGTCAATAATGCACTCCATGCGGCTAAACTGGCTGGTGACATCCTTTTGCTGGGCCATTTGGGCCATATTGCCCATTCCGGGTAACTTATCCATTAGACCAGCCATACCACCCATGTTTTTCATCTGCTGGAGCTGTTCGCGCAGGTCCTCCAGGTCAAAACCCTTGCCTTTAATAACCTTTTTGGCCAGCTTCTCAGCTTTAACCTTGTCAACTTTACGCTCTACTTCTTCAATCAGGCTAAGCACATCGCCCATACCCAGTATGCGCGAGGCAATGCGCTCCGGATGGAACGGTTCCAGGGCGTCCACCTTCTCCCCCACACCCAGGAATTTGATGGGTTTGCCGGTGACCTGGCGTACAGACAGCGCGGCACCGCCTCGGGCATCGCCATCCACCTTGGTGAGAATGACGCCGGTCAGGGGCAGCGCTTCATTAAAGGCTTTGGCCGTATTGACGGCGTCCTGACCTATCATGGCATCTATAACAAACAGTGTTTCGATAGGATTAGCTGCGGCATGTACCTGCTTGATCTCGCCCATCATCTCTTCATCGATCGCCAGGCGGCCAGCCGTATCCACAATCAGCACATCGGCAAATTTGGTCTTGGCCGCGGCAATGGCGCTATTAACAATATCCACTGGTTTTTGGCTGGCTTCACTGGGGAAAAACTCTGCACCTACCTCGGAGGCCAGTGTTTTAAGCTGTTCTATAGCGGCGGGACGATAGACGTCCGCAGACACCACCATCACTTTTTTCTTTTCTCTCTCCTGAAGATAGCGCGACAGCTTGGCTACGGACGTGGTTTTACCTGCGCCCTGCAGTCCGGCCATGAGAATAATTGCCGGGGGCTGAGCGGCTAAATTAAGGGACTCGTTTTTCTCGCCCATTACCGCTTCGAGCTCAGCCTGCACAATTTTAAGGAATTGCTGGCCCGGATTTAGGCTGCTACTGACTTCGGTACCAACAGCACGCTGTTTTACCTGTTCAACAAATTCTTTTACAACTGGCAGCGCCACATCTGCTTCGAGGAGTGCCATACGCACTTCGCGCAGGGTTTCCTGAATATTCTTTTCACTGAGACTGGCTTTCCCTGATATCTTTTTAAGACTTTGGGAGAGACGATCACTCAAACTTTCGAACATGGCCATGCAATTTGCTT
>JBMZST010000290.1:0-2528 GCA_049623265.1 Porticoccaceae bacterium | reverse complement strand
TGGCGGCACTGCGCAACCCTGCTTTGGTGGCCGCCGCCAGTAACCCGGTCGCCACCAGGGTTTTGCCTACATCCGTGTCTGTGCCGGTGATAAATAACCATTTATTGGCCATGGTTGCGTCTCTATTACTGTGCTGAGTTAATTTGCTGGGTCGTTGACTATTTGCTGACCAGGCCAGAAATTATCTCCCAGGTCGCAGGTAACTCTCCACTGGGGAGCCGATACATTTCATAGGCATTGTACAGGGCTTTAAGTCGCTGTTTACCCGTAATTTTTGCTGACTTGCCGGCATTATTGTTCTGGGCGCCAACATCTTTTAATTCTAGTAATAATTCCCGCACCGACTGATGCCGCTCTACTAGCGGCTCTGAGCTCAACTGGATAGAACTAAAGCCGGCATTGGCCAGAGCCCTCTGCCATTGCTGCAGGCTGGCAAATCGGTTGATATGCACCTGGTCATCCACCTGGGCCCAGGCCTGGCGCAGCTCAATCAATGTCTCTGGTCCCGGCACTGCCAAGAGTAACTGACCTCCGGCCTGTAACACCCGATAGAGCTCTGCCGCCAGAGTATCTAGACAGGCACACCATTGCAGGGCGAAATTGGAAAATATCAGTGCCTGGGAGCCGGTTTTCACACTGAGATTTTCTGCATCTGCACAGAGCCAATCGAGGCCGGTATGCCGGTACTTGGCTCTGGCATAGGCGAGCATACCAGCCGACAAATCTGCACCCAGCACAGAGGCCTGCGGATACTGCTGCTGCAACTGGATGCTGTGGTAGCCTGTGCCGCACCCCAGGTCAAGAATGCGATCGGGCGCGATTTGTCCCCGATTGGCGGGCAGATCTGCCAGCTGGGTTAATAGTTGCTCGCCAATTCTATGCTGCAATTTCGCGGCCTGGTCGTAGCTGCGAGCAGCGCGGCCAAAACTCTCTGCCACCCGGGGCTTGTCCAGCTGATAGCGCTGACGATCTAAAAAGCTGTGCAGGTAGTCCAGCACCTGCTGGGGTGCCGATAGGTGGGGCAAATGCCCAGCTCCCTGGATAATAATCGCAGATTCGCAATGGGAAGCCGCCTCGACAGGCACCAGTGCGTCAAACTGACCAAAGACTGCCAGGCTGGGCAGGCCTGGGTTGTTGTGCACTGGCTTTAACCGACCCAGCAACTCCAGCAGTGCTTCAGCGGCCAGGGGGTCAGTGTTGAGTTGCATTCCCCAGAGCCTGCGGGTTAGTTGGCGCTGTTGTAAATCACCCTGGGCCTGCAAACTGGCAAAGCGCTTAAGGCAGCTTTGGGGGTCATGGCGCCAACTCCTTGTGAAGCCACGAAAATCCGATGGCGACATAGCGGCTTGATAGCTTTTGTCGGCGACAAATTGGCGATTACTGCTGATTGTTATCAGCCCACGAACCTGCTGAGGATAGAGAGCGGCATAGCGCTGGCACAGCATGCCTCCCAGAGATAGGCCCATAAGTAGGCACTGATTGGGTAGGGCCCTATGCAGCCAGTCCATTACACTCTGCTCCGAATAGTCCTGCAGGCATTCAGAACCGCCAAAGCCGGGCAGATCTAGGGTGATGACATCGGCCCATTGGCTTAGCTGCTGTGGCAGATCGCCCCAGATCTGGCTATCGGCGCCCCATCCATGGACAAGCACGACCGGCTGCTGACACAGCCTGAGGCCAGAACAGGGATACAGTGTTTTACCCAGACTCGACTGGGGGTTAATGGATACCAGGCTGTTCACAGGCAAGCCTCCAGAGCGTCCAATAGTTGATCAATCTGCTGATCGCTGTGGTTAGCTGACAGAGTAATTCGCAATCTGCCGCTACCCGCAGGCACTGTAGGTGGTCTAATAGCCCCGACCATAAAACCTTTGGAGCGCAGCTGCTGATTGACCTCCATCACCAGCTGATCATTGTTAATCAGCACGGGCTGAATGGGGGTTTGGGAATCCATCAGTTGCAGGCCCAGCTGCTGGGCGCCACTGCGAAACCTCTGTATCAAACTCTGCAAATGCTCGCGGCGCCAGTGCTCGCGGCGGACAATAGCCAGGCTGGCACTGCTGGCTGCGGCTATGGCTGGAGGCAGTGCCGTGGTGTAAATATAGGTGCGGGCAAACTGGATCAGGGTTTCTATCAGAGCCTCGCTGCCGGCGATAAAGGCACCAAAGGTACCAAAGCTTTTACCCAGAGTACCCATCAACACTGGTACCTGCTCTACCGACAGGCCCTGCTGCTCGACCAAGCCAGCGCCCGTAGCACCCAGCACACCCATACCATGGGCGTCGTCAACCATAAGCCAGCCACTGTGTTGAGCTGCCAGCGCGCTGAGTTGGGGCAATGGCGCCAGATCACCATCCATACTAAATACACCGTCGGTGACAATTAACTTGCGGCTGGCAGTGCTCTTGCCCAGCAGATAGTCCAGCTGTTCCAGGTCATTGTGTTTATAGCGTTTGTAATCGGCGCGGGAGAGATGGCCGCCATCCAAAAGCGAGGCATGGTTTAGCTGGTCTTCAAGCACCAGATCA
>JBMZST010000289.1:0-2539 GCA_049623265.1 Porticoccaceae bacterium | reverse complement strand
TCGGTGACCAGCGGGGAGAACTTGCCGCTATCAATCATATCGATAAGTTCATCAAAGTTTTTGCGTGATTCCATCGGAGCACGAGCCGCCCAGGAACCCCAGAATACGCCAATCAGCGAAGCGCCTTTCAGCAGAGCCAGATTTAATGGCATGGCGGGAATTGGACCAGATGCGAATCCGATCACTAGAAAGCGACCATCCCAGGCAATGGCGCGGAAAGCCTGCTCAGAGAACTCACCGCCAACCGGGTCATAGACAACATCCACCCCTTTGCCACCGGTTAACTCTTTTACTCGGTCCTTAAGACTCTCGCTAGAGTAATTAATACGCAAATCGGCGCCTGCCTCACAGGCAAAATCCAGCTTCTCCTCAGTGCTAGCCGCAGCAATCACTGTGGCGCCCATGGCCTTGGCAATCTGTATAGTGGCGATGCCGACACCGCCAGCAGCGCCCAGTACCAGCAGCGTCTCGCCGGGCTGAATATTGGCCTGTTGCTTCAGCGCATAGTAGGAGGTGCCGTAGGTAATGGCAAAACCCGCTGCCTGTTCGAAAGACATGGTATTGCCGATCTCAAAGGTGGTGTGTTCATTGACCACGCACTGCTCAGCAAAAGCACCAATCTGAGTGGTGGCAATCACCTTGTCGCCCACCTTACGGCTGGTGACACCCTCACCTACAGCGGTGACTACGCCAGCCAATTCTGCGCCAGGTATAAATGGCAGCTCCGGCTTAAACTGGTATTTGCCCTGAATAGTCAGCACATCGGGAAAGTTAACCCCAGTGGCTTTAATATCCATCAGAATTTCGCCTTTGCCTGGCGCGGGAGTATCTACTGTCTCCAGTACCAGATTTTCCGTGGGGCCAAATTCCTTACAGACTAGTGCTCTCATAGTTATGTCCTGATTTTTATTGTTAGTTATTTATCGGTTCGGTAGGCCAGGGCTTTGCCCACAAACTTATTGGTTTGCTGAAAGCCACCCACCAGTATTTCCTGGCCCTCTGGGTTATCTATACTATCCATCTGAGCGCGCACATTTTCCGGTGTCTGCTGCTCCGGTGGCAGATAGATACCATCGGTCTCATAGATATGGGTACGAGCATAGCCGCCGGCACCGGCACAGAGAATGGTGCGATTGGGCGCATCTTTGTCGCAGAGCGTCAGCAACGCCGCGGTTACCGATTCCACGGTCATAATATCCGACTGCTCCTCAGTCACCAGGCCCTCAAGCATTCTAGTGCCCGCGGTAGGAGACAGACAGTTCACCTTGATATCGTATTTCTCACCCTCAATACAGAGCGTATTCATCAGCCCCACGACAGCCATTTTGGCAGCACCATAGTTAGCCTGACCGAAGTTGCCATACATACCGCTAGAGGACGTAGTCATAACAATACGGCCATAGCCCTGCTCGCGCATCAGATCCCAGACCGCCTTGGTGCAGTTGGCAGAGCCCATCAGATGGACATCCACCACCAGCTGAAAATCCGCCAGCTCCATTTTAGCGAAACTCTTATCGCGCAGAATACCAGCGTTATTCACCAGAATATCTACCCGGCCCCACTTGTCCATCGCCTGAGCAATCATGGCTTCAACCTCATTCATCACAGCCACATTGGCGCCATTGGCTATGGCTTCGCCGCCGGCAGCTTCAATCATGGCAACGGTTTCCAGGGCCGCATCACTTGATCCGCCCACACCATTGACTGATCCACCCAGGTCATTGACCAATACCTTGGCTCCCCGAGCTGCCAGTGCCAGGGCATGGGAGCGGCCCAGACCATTGCCTGAGCCTGTCACTATGGCTACCTGTCCGTCGTATCTAATTGTCATTAGTCTCTCTCCTTTGAGTTTGAAAAATTGCTGTTCAGCTTAACGATATTGACTTAGCTCACGGCGTGCAATCACCATGCGGTGAACCGAATCCGGGCCATCGGCAAAGCGCAGTGTACGCTGGCCACCGTACCAGATAGCCAGAGGCGTATCCTGAGACAGGCCAAGACCACCGTGCATCTGCATGGCCTCATCGATTATTTTCAGGGCCATATTGGGCGCCGCCACCTTAATCATAGAGATAAAGGGCTGGGCGGCATCTGTGCCCTCGTGATCCATCAACCAGGCCGCTTTTAGGCACAGCAGTCTGGTCATTTCGATCTCAATACGCGCCTGGGCTATTACATCCACATTGCCGCCAAGCTTCGCCAGAGGACGACCAAAAGCCTCACGGGTCAAGGAACGCTCACACATCAGCTTGAGAGCGGCTTCAGCTAGGCCTAGAGAGCGCATGCAATGATGAATACGACCCGGCCCAAGGCGACCCTGAGCAACTTCAAAGCCGCGACCCTCACCTAGGATCATATTTTCTTTGGGGACGCGCACATCGGTAAAGCGCATATGCATATGGCCATGGGGCGCATCATCAATATTAAAAATTTGCATGGGCCGCAGATTAACCACGCCAGGTGTATCAAAAGGCACCAGAATTTGACTGTGTTGAGCATGGCGTGGGCCACCCGGATTGGTATTGACCATCACAATCAT
>JBMZST010000288.1:0-2542 GCA_049623265.1 Porticoccaceae bacterium | reverse complement strand
TTCGTTTGTACTACGCCCTGGGTGCCGGGGGCAGCTTTTACCTGGCCTGGAATCTATGGACATTTATTGGCATTGTCGCCGGCGCCTGGTTGCCAGATCTGACCAAGCTGGGCTTGGATTTTGCCATAGCCGCGACATTTATCGCACTGGTGGTGCCCGAGATCAAATCATTGGCTACGCTGATATCAGTGCTTGTCGCCGCAATCTCTGCACTGATCTTTAGTCTCTGGCAGATTGAACTGGGACTGGTTTTCGCAGCACTTTTGGCTATGTTGGCCGGTTACTTTACCCAGGTTATCAGGACGGGCTCCCGATGATATTACTGAGTATTTTACTGCTGGCCTCTGTGACCTTTGGAACACGTTATTTATTTCTCGAGGGCAGGCTGCCTATCCGGCTCGGGCCAAATGTAAAAACTTTGCTAGGCTATAGTGGTCCGGCGGTGTTGACTGCGATCACAGCGCCGATACTTTTTGTTCATGACCAGCAGCTGGATATCTCTTTGGATAATCCCTATTTGTGGGGCGCAGTGGCAGCCATAGGCGCTGCCCATAAAACCCGCAGTGTCTACTGGACCATAGGTCTGGGTTTGCTGGTGTATATATTTGTAGCATTTTATTAGAACTATCGCTAAGTACCCACAGGTCACTAAAACAGGACTGTTTGGCGCTGAGGGGACAGCGATAGGGCGACATCATTGATACCATCGACCGATAAAAGTTAGTAGAGTGATTAGATATGATTCCAAGAAGCCTGTACGACTCCGACCATGAAATGTTTCGCGATAGCCTGCGCAAGTTTATTGAAACTGAAGCCATGCCCCACCACGAACAGTGGGAAAAAGACGGTATGGTCAGTGATGAGATTTGGTTAAAGGCTGGTGAGCAGGGTTTTTTATGCCCTATGATCCCGGAGGAATATGGCGGTGTAGATACCGATTTTCGCTATAACTGCATAGTTAACGAAGAGATTGGTCGCTCTGGCTGCACCGGGCTGGGCTGGACATTGCACAATGATATAACCGTGCCCTATATAGTGCGCTACGGTAGCGAGGAGCAGAAGAAAAAGTACCTGCCTCGCTGTATCACCGGCGAACTGATAACCGCCATAGCCATGACCGAGCCGGGCGCAGGTTCCGATTTGCAAGGCACCAACACCACTGCAGTGCTGGATGGAGATCATTATATTCTCAACGGCTCCAAGACCTTTATTACCAATGGACAAAAAGCTGGTCTGGTGATTGTGGTGGCCAAGACTGATTCCACCGCCGGCTCCAAAGGTATTAGTCTGTTTTTGGTGGAGGCAGGACTGCCGGGCTTTAGCAAAGGTAAAAATCTGACCAAGCTGGGTCTGAAAGCCCAGGACACCTCTGAGCTGTTTTTCCAGGATGTCAGAGTGCCCAAGGAAAACCTGCTGGGTGAAGAGGGTCGTGGCTTTATCTACCTGATGCAGGATCTGCCTCAGGAGCGTCTGTCTATTGCGGTGGGAGCCGTGGCCAATGCCAAGGCTATCCTGGAAGCCACTATTGACTACACCAAAGAGCGTAAAGCCTTTGGTACCACCGTAGCTTCGTTCCAGAATACCCAGTTTAAATTGGCCGAGCTGTCAGCCGAAATCGACTGCGCAGAGGTCTACACTGATCGCTGCACCGAGCTGCTGTTGGAAGACAAACTAGATACGGTCACCGCGTCAAAAGCCAAGCTACTGACCACCGACCTGCAGTGCAAAGTCGCTGACGAATGCCTGCAACTCCATGGAGGCTGGGGCTATATGTGGGAGTACCCGGTATGCCGCGCCTTTGCTGACTCAAGAATCCAGCGTATCTATGGTGGCACCAACGAGATTATGAAGCTGATTATCTCGCGGGAATTGATGAAGTAAGCATACTTACCAAGCTGTCATTCTGTACCCAAAACGTTCTGCGAGGCATGCTGAGCGCAGTGAAGAATCTCATGGTTAGACCCAAGGGATACTTGGGCCGCTGCGCTGTTTCACAATGACCGTATCAGTTATCGAGGCGATCTATCACCTTTTGCAACTGCTCTGCACTAGGTCTTGTTTTGTAGTCTTCGCCAATATAAAACCATTTCACAACGCCTTGGTCATCCAGCAATATCATTGCTGGATGGGGCAGCTCTTCATCTTTGCGGATGCCGTAGAGATCTGACACTTTTAGGCCTGCATCGGACAGAAACTGATAGGGTCGATCCATGCGGTCGGCCATTTTTTGCATATCGGTGGCTTCGTCTGGGCTGATGGCTAGTACCTGATAGCCGCGCTTCTCAAGCTCGGGCAGCATGGTTTGAATATCTTGCAAATGACCCACACAGAATGGGCACCAGTGGCCGCGGTAGAAAATCATAAGTACTTTATTGCCGCGCAGTTCTGACAGTTGTACCCAGTTGCCATTTAAAGACTGCAGTTTAAAGTCTGGCGCGGCCTTGCCTGTTTCCAGTTTGACACTGGCTATGTCAGTATAGCCGCCCTCAGAAATTATGGCTTGTTCGGGCGCTGGGGCATTGTCGCAAGCTGATAGCAGCAT
>JBMZST010000287.1:0-2545 GCA_049623265.1 Porticoccaceae bacterium | reverse complement strand
AGCTTTCGCGTCAGATTTACAGTCTGATCCCTTTGGCCGCTCGGGAATCCCGCCTTTAAACTATCTATTTTTTGCCGGACTCGCTTTACGCAACCCTGGCCAACCCCCAAAACCGCTCGGGAATCCCATCTGTTTTTTTGCCAAACCCAGTGATTATCTATAAAAGCCAATAAAATCAACAAGTTCGCCAAAAATTGGAGCTGGCGAGAGGAGTCGAACCCCCGACCGGCTGATTACAAGTCAGCTGCTCTACCAACTGAGCTACGCCAGCATCTCTACAAACGGTGCGCGATTTTAGTGAAACTGGAGACTATTAGCAACCTTATCTGGGGGTTCTTTTGGTTTTTTTATGGGTTTAGCGCCGAATCGCCCCAACTGAGGCAAATCAGGGCCTGTAGATCGGTGCAAGGTGACAAATTGTCAGTGCAGACAGCCCTAGGAAATTAATGTCTGAGTATATTCCACTCCGGCTACAGCCAAGCCGTCCAGCACTAGATCTGGCACATGGTCGGCGGCCAGCGAGAGTGCCCCAGCTATTTGAGAAGCGTCGCCACCGGTGATAACGATTGAGGCTGGATATTGGCTGGCTAATTTCTCTATGCTGGCCACTGCTGTTAACAGGCAACCCCGATTAACTGCGTCGGTAGTGCAGGCCCCGGGAACCAGCATATTTAAAGGCTCTATCTCATCAACCTGAACTCTATCCGTACCCTGCCATAGGGCCTCGCGCATCAGTCTGAGGCCTGGGCAGATATAGCCACCCAGGTGCTGCCCCTGGGGGCCCACCAGATCGATTGTGATGGCGCTGCCGGCATCAACAACCAGCACAGCACCTCCATATCTCTGGTAAGCGGCGATAGCAGCCAGCCAGCGATCAACTCCCAGGGTGTCTGGCTCAGTGTAGCCGCAGCTTACGCCAGCCACCATTGGAGAGACTCTGGCTATTTGCAGCCAGACATTAAATTGCCGCTGCAGCTGTTCACGCAGCTTCTCAACTAGACCCTGATGTGCCACGGAGGCAACCCGGGCCTGACTTAAGCGCTCAAGGCCCTCCAATTTGAGGCCTGCCTCTATGACCTGGTCTGTGGCTTCAGAGCCACTGGCTACAGTCTCTGAGCCATCTTTGACTCGCCATTTCACAAAACTGTTACCCGCATCTATATCTATAATCACTTGGCTAACCTCAGGCTGAGTTCGCCACCAATAAATCGCTGTATTTCGCCGTCTGCAAGTTTCATCTGCAGGGCACCATCATTATCGACCCCAACCACTGTGCCGCTGATCGCATCGCGTACAGTGGTGACTGTGGCCTGTTGACCTCGAAAAGCATCTGCGGATTGCCACTCGTCTCTGTAGGGGCCAAAACCGCTGATCTGAAAACTATCTAGCACAACCAGGATATGGCTGATTAGTGACGCAGCTAAGCGATTTCTGGAGATGGGTTCAGCTAATTGACTGGAGATATCAGTCCAGTCCTGATCTATTGCCTCCGCAGCCTGGACCGGCATGGAAACATTTATACCTACGCCAACCACAACCGAGCACTGCCCAGCTGGGTCACCGAGCATCTCCAATAAAATGCCTCCCAGTTTTTTGTGCCCTATATAGATATCGTTTGGCCATTTTAACTGTACATCCTCCACGCCAACCTCCAACAGTGCGCGGCGCACCGCGACGCCGACGGCTAAGCTCAACCCCTCGAGAGCCTCGGCACCACGCTCGAAATCCCATAGAATCGACATATAGATATTGGCGGCAAAGGGGCTTACCCAGGTTTTACCCCGTCGACCGCGACCACCTGACTGACTCTCGGCAAGCACTATAGAACGAGCATAGTCGGGATTATCCGCGCGCTCGCGGAGGTACTTGTTAGTGGAGTCTATACTCTGAAATATTTCCAGCTGACTGGGCTTTAGAGCAGAGGATACTGTTAACTGAGAACGGATTTGCTGTTGGTCCAGCAACTCAAAGCCAGCAGCAACCCTGTAGCCAGTTCCTTTGACCGACTCCAGCTGCAGCCCCATGGCCTCCATCTTTTGCAGCTGTTTCCACACTGCGGTGCGACTGACTCCGAGGTGCTCGCCGAGGCTTTCTCCAGAGTGGAACTCACCGTCTTTGAGCCGCTGTAAAATTTTATTTTGTAATTCCGACACATTATCCGCCAGGTAAGTTAATCCAAATTAGTCTTGCACCCATTATGATCATCAGGCCGCCAAACAGACGCTTTAGAGGCCTCTCTTGCAGCCGGTGCGCCAACAGGGCTCCCAGCCGCGCACTGGGCACGCTGGCCAGCACAATGCCTAGCCAGGCGGGAATAAATATATAGCCCAGAGTTGCTGCCGGCAAACTTTCTGGCGGTGGCTCCGCACCTGCATAAATCAATGTCGAAAAAAGCGCTATTGGTAGCCCACAGGCCGCGGCCGTACCCACGACATGATGCATTGGAACGCCAAAATAGTTTAAAAATGGAATGCTCAGTGAGCCACCACCTATACCAAAGAGCGCTGAAATGCTACCAATACCGCCCCCCCCGGCTAACAGCAGC
>JBMZST010000286.1:0-2560 GCA_049623265.1 Porticoccaceae bacterium | reverse complement strand
GCCATCACCAGCGAATGATTGGCGAGTAAACCAAAGCCTTCACCATTGACAATAATAGGAGCATGCACCGGCTGCTGAGTCATTTCCAACTCCCGAACAATCTGTCGAACACTGGCGCGGGCGTTTTTCTTCTCTAGAACGTCAGCAAAATCAATTTCGATGGCCTGTAGAAAATGTAGCAGTGCCCAGGAGGTTCCGCGAGCTTCATAGAAAACATTGTCGATTTGCAGCCAGTCGGTCTTGACCACCATTTCATTGGGAGAGGCCGTGGATTGGCGTGCCTCTGCGGCGCCAGCCAAGTCAGTATTGATGCGCCGCTGCCCCACACTAGCGGAGAGTCGCTGGGACAGGCTGCCCAATCTGGTCTCGACCGTGCTAAGCCAATAGCGCAGATTGTCAGCTCGGGCATAAAACTGCGCATCAAATTCACGCTCATCGCCCAACCGCTGCAGATAGCTTTGCAGATAATCGCGACCATCGGCGTACTCTCTCTCAGGCCAGGGTACAGCCCAGCTCGTATGGTCGACATTGAATCTTGGCTCAGCCAGCGCCAGGTCGCGGTCCTCCGTGGACTGAGACTGAGATCGACTGAAAGATTCACGCAGCGCCTTACTCAGGTCTCGGACCTGCACCAGAACACCAAACTCCCAGCTGGGCAGGTTATCCAACCACAGGCCAGGGGGCATAACATCATTCGCCAGATAGCCCCCAGGCTTCTCCAGCATAATATCAATCACATGCACTAAAGTACCTGTGGTGGCAGCGCCGACCACGGGCTTTTCAATTTGGCTGTTTAGGGCTGTGACCTCGAAGAGATCTGGCTCTTGACTCCAATACCATCCCAGCAGCACCAGAAACACAAATAATCCGGCGGCGGCTAAGAGACTATAGCGCAGACCCCTGGGGGCCTGTTGGCCCACATAGTCCTCTGACAGAGTCTCACTCATATCATTATACGAGCGACTCCATCCTGATCTCAGTCCTTTAAACAGCTTCATTAATGATGCATCCCACCCATGGGCTTAGCCACTAAACTGCGAATTTCGGCGTCGATCTGCAAGCTGCCACACTGATCTGTATTCAACTGCAATGGCGTATTCTCACCAGCCTCTAATGGCTGCTGAATATTGAACAGCATAATATGCAGGCCGCCGGGCTTAAAGATAAGGGTCTCGCCAGCTGCGATAGATAGACCACCGGAAACCGGTCTCATGCGCATCATGCCATCTGTGTGCAGGTGCTCATGGAACTCAAGCCGATCAGAGATGGGGGATTCGGCGTCTGTAATCTGGCAGGGTTGATCACCGGTATTAGTGAGCTTGAGGAACCCAGCGGTGACTGTGCGTCCCGGAGGCATGGTGCGGATATAGGCATCCTCAGCAAGCAGCGGACTATCTTTTACGCTGTTAGCTGAGGCTGATTGCGCTTGGGCTAAGGGGGCTAGCAGCGCAAGCAGAACTGTTGCGACAAACGCGGTGGTCAGGGAATTTTTCATTTTGCTCCTCTTGCAAACTATAGCATGGGACTGATGAGACCGGCGGGTTAATAGGGTAATTTTTACCCTGTCTATGCTACCAAAATGTTAGAGTAAGGGTCAGAGTATTTTAAAGTACAGGTAATTTTGGGCTCAGCAGTCTGCGGAAACCCTAGCAGGATAACGGAATAGTGACATGAAAAAACTTTTGCAACGGTGCCTCTCGCTGAATCTGGGAGTCATTGCCCTGACCCTGAGTCTGGCCTGCTACGGACAGCTGTCATTGTCACAGGGGTCCAGCGCAGCTGACAATCTTCTGACGCCCAACAGCACCAGTTTTATTCCCGTGGAGCAAGCCTACAGGGTCGATGTCTCTGTAGAAGATAATCAACTGCTGTTTAACTGGACCATTACCCAGGGCTATTACCTGTATCGGGATCGCTTTAAATTCAATGCGGTGGACCCCAACAGTCAGTTACAACCGCCTATTTTTCAGCCTGGCAAAGTTAAGTGGGATGATTTTTTTGAAGCAGAACTAGAGGTTTACTATACGGCCACCCTTGTAGCCCTGCCCTTCAGTACAGGCGCGGATCAAATAGAGATTCAGGTGGAGTCTCAGGGCTGTGCCGATGCCGGGCTCTGTTACCCCCCATACAAACAGTGGGTGACCGTTGATCTAGTCTCTGGCACCGCAAGCATCAGCACCATACCCTCGGCATCGGCTCAGAGAGGCGGAGCCTCAAATGGCTCGACAGATCAGGACCTGTCACTGGGCTGGGTGCTTGTCTTTGCGCTGGCCGGGGGAATGATCTTAAATCTGATGCCCTGTGTTTTTCCGGTGCTCTCAATCAAGGCACTCAGCTTTGCGCGAGCCCATCAATCTGACCGCGACAAACAGATTCATGGCTTGGCCTACACCGCAGGCGTAGTATCCAGTTTTGTTGCCATTGCCATGGTAATGCTGGCCCTGCGCGCAGCGGGCGAGGCGGTTGGTTGGGGCTTCCAGCTGCAGTCCCCGGGCTTTATTATCGGACTGATCTACTTGTTTTTTGTCATGGGACTGGCTTTCTCTGGCTACCTGGAGAT
>JBMZST010000285.1:0-2572 GCA_049623265.1 Porticoccaceae bacterium | reverse complement strand
TTTACCGCCCGCGGCGAGGAATCTTTCTAATATTATCGATTAGCCCACTGACCAGGGTGCCAATCCAGCAACAGTGAGACCATGAGAAACTGAATTAATGTCAAGCCAACCCATCAAACTGCCCTCAGGTCTGGCAGTCCCCTTATTTTTTGATCAAAAGCGCTTTGTCGCTGATTTGGCGGCCGGCGATCCGGTTGCGGTTTTTCGAGACGCACTCAGTGCAGCGCAAAACCATTTCTCCCGCCGTTTTCACGAAGGTGAAGAGGTGCACAGTCTGGTCAACGAAGCAGCGCGCTTTGCCGATATCATTCTGTGCTATGCCTGGAACCGGTTTGAATGGGACAAAAATATCAGCCTGATTGCCGTGGGTGGCTATGGCCGAGGTGAGCTACATCCTCATTCCGATATCGATCTGCTGATATTGATGCGTCGCAATCGGCCCCAGAAGTATCGTCAGAGTATCGAACAATTCCTTACCTTCCTGTGGGACATTCAACTCAAAATAGGCCACAGTGTGCGTTCATTATCCCAGTGCGTGGACGAGGCCAAAGCCGATATCAGCATAGCCACCAACCTGATGGAAACGCGTCTGCTTTGTGGTGACAACGCCCTGCGTGAGGCCATGCTGAAAAAGACTGGACCCAATAAAATATGGTCATCCAGTAAATTTTATCAGGGCAAGATCGATGAGCAGCGAGCGCGTCATCGCAAGCATGCGGACACAGAATATAATTTAGAACCCAATGTAAAAGAGGCGCCAGGGGGGCTGCGGGATATCCAGCTGATTAACTGGACCGCCAAACGTCACTTCAATGTGCACCGACGGTCACTGCTGGTTCATGCCGGCTTTCTCTCAGAGGAGGAATACCTCACTCTGCGCCGCGAGGAAGCATTTCTGTGGAAGGTGCGCTATGGTTTACACCTGATTGCCGGGCGCCCTGAGGAGCGTCTGTTGTTTGACTACCAGCGAAATCTGGCTACCATGCTGGGCTTCCGCGACAGCCCAGGTCGACTGGGCGTAGAGAAGTTTATGCAGCGCTACTATCAGGCGGTGCTGTCAATCCGTGAGCTCACGGATGTGCTGCTGCAATACCTCGACGAAGCCATCTACCGTAAAAACAAAACCAAGGTCATCACCCAGGTCAACGAGCGCTTTGTGGTGCGCGATGACTACCTGGATACCACCAGCGAGGATGTCTTTGTCAATCAACCCTCTGCCCTGCTCGAGCTATTTGTGATCCTGGGTGAGAACGAGCATATTAAGGATATTCGCGCCTCGACGATCCGTCAGATTCGATTGCATAGAAATTTGATTAATGACCAGTTTAGAGCGGATCAGGTCAATCGCGACCTGTTTATGAGACTGCTGCGTGCGCCCTATATGCTGTCTCTGCAACTGCAGCGCATGAATCGGTACGGTATTCTTGGCAGTTATTTGCCGGAGTTTGGCAAAATTGTCGGCCAGACCCAGCACGATCTCTTCCATATTTATCCGGTAGATGTGCACACCTTGCAGGTAGTGCGCAATATTCGACGGCTGGCGCGCCCAGAAGTGGCCGAGCAATTTCCTGTAGCAGCCCATATCTTTAAAAATCTGCCTAAACCCGAGCTGCTGATTATTGCTGCGCTCTACCATGATATTGCCAAGGGCCGTGGCGGTGACCACTCAGTGCTGGGCTCCGTTGATATTGCGGACTTTGCCGAGCGTCACGGCCTGCAGCCTGAAGAGATTAAACTGCTGCAATGGCTGGTGGAAAACCATCTGCTTATGTCCACTGTCTCACAGCGAGAGGACACTTCAGATCCAGATGTAATCTATAAGTTTGCCAAGCACTGCGGCGACCTGATGCACCTGGAGTTGCTCTATGTACTGACAGTGGCTGATATTAATGCCACCAATCCTCAGTTGTGGACAGACTGGAAAGGCTCGTTAATGCGCAACCTGTATTTTGAAACCAAGCGCGCATTGCAGCAGGGGCTGGGCGTACCCGTGGATCGATCTCTGTGGGTGAATTACGCCAAAACCGCAGCCCTGAGAACCCTGGCCGAGCAGCAGATCAATGAAGAACAAGCACTGGCGGTTTGGAGTGACGTAGACCAAGAGTTTTTCTTGCGCGAGCGCGCGGAGGATATCGCCAATTTCACCCAGGCCATTATTGCCAATGAGCACCCGGGCACCCCAGTGGTATTGCTCAGAGACGTGGGTGTGGAAATCCCCGTAGCCACGCAGATTTTTGTTCATGCCACAGACCGGCAGAATATATTTTCCATTATCTCCGCCGTACTGGATCAGCTGCAGCTCAATATTCAGGATGCCCGGCTGCACACCACCAGCGACGACCGCGCCTTCGATGTATTCTATATACTCGACGACGAAAATCGTCCAATTGGCAGCAATCGACCTCTCTGCACACTGGTGGCAGATTCGTTGAAACAGGCTATTATCGACCCTAGCAAAGTCAAGTTTGACATCTCGCGACGCACATCCCGTCAGTTAAAGAACTTCACCCTTAAGACCCAGACCTCTCTAAGCAATGATATTGAGACCAACACCACAGTGCTGGAGGTCATA
>JBMZST010000284.1:0-2578 GCA_049623265.1 Porticoccaceae bacterium | reverse complement strand
TCTTTTTTATGGATTCGACGGCAATTAACTACCAGAGCGCAATATTTATGACCAGTGCGCCATCAATTCGGCAATGCCCGGAGGATAGCGGCCGTGAGGTCGCATTTGCCGGGCGATCAAATGCTGGAAAATCGAGCGCGATCAATACCTTGACCCGCAATGGGCGGCTGGCGCGAACCAGTAAAACACCGGGGCGTACCCAGCTGATTAACTTTTTCCAATTGGCAGAGGGTGCCCGACTGGTGGACCTGCCCGGCTATGGTTACGCCAAGGTGCCCAGGGCCATGAAAGCTGAGTGGGACAGACATTTGGCAGAGTACCTGCAGAAGCGTCAGAGCCTGACCGGGCTGGTGTTGTTGATGGATATTCGCCATCCCCTGCAGGATTTTGACCTGCAAATGCTCAACTGGGCTGCCCAGGCCGGGCTGCCAGTGCATATTTTGCTGACCAAGGCCGATAAACTGAAGCGCGGTCCAGCCCAGAGCGCCATGCTGGGGGTTGAAAAACACCTGCGTGATATGGACCCAGGTTGCACCCTGCTGTCGGTTCAGACCTTTTCATCCCTGAAAAAGCAGGGCCTCAGCGAGCTGGAAGCGTTGCTCAATCACTGGTTAAGTGCAGACCTTGAAGCGCCGGAGGATAAAGACTCGATATAAAAAAACCCCGATCCGGTAAACGGATCGGGGCTTAGTTTACTACTTGGAGAGTCTTACTTTGCATACAACAAGTTGGGGGAGAGTGTTATGCAGTGTTGTATTGCCCCTTTTTAGACACAGGATGTCAGTTAAGTTCCATTTTTTCTCAACTTTTTTACGTATTTTTAATGCCCTGTCTGCAGATGGAAAATAGATTGTAATTTCAATGCGTTACAGGCCTAGTGCGCTTGATCCCAGTTGTCCCCTACCCCTACATCCACAACCAATGGCACTAGCAGGCTAGCCGCATTCTCCATCAGATCGTTCAGCCCCTGTTTGACCTCGTCTAATTCCGCCTCTGGCACTTCTAGTACCAGTTCGTCATGTACTTGCATAATCATACGACTTTGCAATTCAGAATTTTGCAGCCAGTCATCCACATGAATCATGGCCAATTTGATGATATCGGCTGCGGTACCCTGCATGGGCGCATTGATGGCCGTGCGCTCAGCGGCCTGGCGACGCATACCATTTCTGGAGTTGATTTCGGGAAGGTAGAGCCGTCGACCAAAGGCGGTTTCCACATAGCCCTGCTCAGCTGCTGTATGGCGAATGTTATTCATATAGTTCTGCACACCGGGATAACGCTGGAAATACAGTTCTATATATTCAGCGGCCTGTTTACGACCTATATTGAGCTGGCGAGCCAGACCAAAGGCTGACATGCCATAAATCAGACCAAAATTGATCGCTTTGGCGTTGCGGCGCATATCGGCTGTTACCTGCTCTGTGGTAACTGCAAATACCTCAGCCGCCGTAGCCCGGTGAATATCCTGACCCTCGGCAAAGGCTTTGAGCAGGCTAGGGTCCTCAGACAGATGGGCCATAATCCGCAATTCAATCTGCGAGTAGTCCGCAGCGACCATTTTGCAGCCTGGTGCAGGAACAAAGGCCTGCCGTACTCTGCGCCCCTCTGGCGTACGCACCGGAATATTCTGTAGATTGGGATCAGAGGATGACAGCCGCCCTGTCGCAGTCCCCGCCTGATGATAGGAGGTATGGATGCGCTGGGTGCCGGGGTTAATCATTGTCGGCAACTTGTCGGTGTAGGTTGACTTGAGTTTGGCCAGGCTGCGATGCTCTAGCAGCACCTTGGGCAAGGGGTAGTCCAGAGCCAATTCTTGGAGTACCTCTTCCTTGGTGGATGGCGCCCCTTTAGCGGTCTTTTTCAGCACTGGAATTTCCAGCTTTTCAAATAGGATTTCGCCCAGCTGCTTGGGCGACGCCAGATTAAATTGCTGTCCTGCCAGGTCCCAGGCCTGAGTTTCCAGCTCGCCCAGACGCTCGGCCAGTTCGTTGCTCTGCTGAAATAAGAGGGTACCATCGACTAGAGCCCCGGTGCGCTCGATTCTTGATAGCACCGGTAATAGCGGTAGTTCGATATCGTTGAATACCTTCTCTAAACTGGCATGCTTGGACAATTCAGGCCAAAGTGTCTGATGCAGGCGCAGGGTAATATCCGCATCCTCAGCAGCATAGGGTGCCGCCTCCTCTAAGGCTACCTGATTGAACGTCAGCTGAGACGCGCCTTTGCCGGCCACGTCTGAAAAACTGATGGTCGTCTCGCCCAGATACTCGGCCGCCAGACTGTCCATATCATGGCGAGTGGCCACACTGTCTAGGACGTAGGATTCAAGCATAGTATCAAAGGCAATGCCCTGCAGATCTATGCCATGCTGAGCCAGCACGCTCATATCGTATTTGAGATTTTGACCGACTTTTTTGATGTTCGGATCTTCCAGCAAGGGCTTTAGCCGAGCCAGCACAATGTCTTGACTGAGCTGCGCTGGGGCACCCAGGTAATCGTGACCAAAGGGAATATAGGCTCCCTGGCCAGGCTCAACGGCGACACAGATGCCCACTAGCTTTGCCTGCATATAATC
>JBMZST010000283.1:0-2596 GCA_049623265.1 Porticoccaceae bacterium | reverse complement strand
ACGCTCTTTGATGGCGTTTAGGATAATTCCCAGAGCCGCAGCGTTCATAATGGTACTTAGGTTACCCATAATATCGCTGATTGGACCACCTACCACGGGTAGCGGCTCGGCGGCACCTGACACCATTCCCAGGGTCACTACAAAGACCAACATATAGGTTCTATTACTGTTATCGGCCATATCACCCATAACCCCCATAACCAAGCCCAGAATTGCCATAATCAAAGCAGCTTCAGGTATGGCTACAAATGCGCCCACTACCGCGACGGCCAGAACTATCAGACGTAGTATTTTTAAAGCATTCATGTTGAAACCCCATATTAGTGAAAATGTATTTCGTTGATTTGTTGCTCGCTCATGAATAAAGCAGGCAGACACTAACATGTTATTTCTGCGAATAAAAAAGGGTAAATTATTGATTTATATGCACTTTTGTATAAATAATGGCGAGTAAAAGCCATGTTTTTACCACAGCGGATTCTTTATCCCGCCGCTTTCAGCTAGAATGAAGCCCGTTCGTTTACCAGCCTCAAAGCCATGGCTTTGTGCTCAATTCATTTCTTAATAGTCGATAGTTATTCCAATGGCACAATACGTATATACGATGAACCGGGTGAGCAAAATTGTTCCCCCTAAACGCGAAATTCTCAAAGATGTCTCCCTGTCATTTTTCCCTGGCGCCAAGATTGGTGTACTGGGTTTAAATGGCGCAGGTAAGTCTACATTGTTGAAAATTATGGCCGCACTGGATACAGATATTCAGGGTGAAGCTCGACCCATGCCCGGCATTAAGATTGGCTATCTGGCCCAGGAACCTCAGTTAGATCCTGACAAAGATGTGCGCGGCAATGTTGAGGATGGCGTGCGCGAGGCTGTGGATGCACTGCGAGGCCTGGACCAGGTATATCTGGACTATGCAGAGCCCGATGCAGATTTTGATGCACTGGCGAAAAAGCAAGGCGAGCTGGAGGCCATTATTGAAGCCTGGGACGCACATAATCTGGATCACTCGCTGGATGTGGCTGCAGATGCTCTGCGACTGCCACCCTGGGATGCCAATGTGACCTCCCTGTCCGGTGGTGAAAAGCGCCGCGTAGCCCTCTGCCGCCTGTTGCTGTCGCGCCCAGATATGCTGCTACTCGATGAGCCCACCAACCACCTGGACGCTGAGTCTGTATTTTGGCTGGAAAAATTCCTTGAGGAATTTTCTGGCACTGTGGTGGCGGTAACCCACGATCGCTATTTTCTCGATAACGTCGCCGGCTGGATTCTCGAACTGGACCGCGGCCGCGGTATTCCCTACGAGGGCAACTACTCCACCTGGTTGGAGGCCAAGGGCAAGCGCCTCGAAACCGAATCCAAACAGGAAATTTCTCGCCAGCGGGCTATTAAGCAGGAACTGGAATGGGTACGCCAAAACCCCAAGGGACGGCAGGCGAAAAACAAAGCCCGTCTGGCCCGCTTTGATGAGCTGAACTCCCAAGAGTTTCAAGCTCGTAATGAAACCAATGAAATCTATATTGCCCCCGGAGAGCGCCTGGGCGACAAAGTGATTGTTCTAGACAAGGTGTGCAAAGGCTTTGGCAATGAGCTGTTAATTGAGGATCTGTCCCTGTCCATCCCCAAGGCCTCAGTGGTGGGCATTATTGGCGGCAACGGCGCAGGTAAGTCCACCCTATTCCGCATGATCGCAGGCACTGAGCAGCCAGACAGTGGAACCATCACCCTGGGCGAGACAGTCAAAGTGGCTTATGTTGAGCAGAGCCGCGATGCTCTGGATGACAGTCACAGCGTTTGGGAGGCTATCTCAGACGGCCATGATATTCTTAAAATCGGCAATTACGAGGTCTCTTCCCGAGCCTATGCCGGGCGCTTTAACTTTAAGGGTAATGATCAACAAAAGCGTGTTGGCGAACTCTCTGGTGGTGAACGCGGACGCCTGCATCTGGCCAATACCCTCAAGCAGGGAGCCAATGTGCTGCTGCTGGACGAACCTTCCAACGATCTGGATATTGAAACTCTGCGCGCCCTGGAGGAAGCAGTCCTTTCCTTCCCTGGCTGCGTACTAGTCATATCCCACGACCGCTGGTTCCTGGATCGTATTGCCACCCATATTCTGGCTTACGAGGACAACAGCGAAGTGGTGTTCTTCGAGGGCAACTACAGTGAATACCACGAGGACTTTATCGCTCGCAAAGGCGAGGATGCCCAGCCCAAACGAGTGAAGCACAAGCGACTTAAAACCTAATAATAAATAAGGACAGACTATGACCAGCATTTGGCATCAGAGACCCAATATCGAGCTGATCAATGGCCCAATGAACAAGGGCACCATTGGCGAGCATCTGGATATTACTGTGACTGAGGTGGGCGATGACTTTCTTCGCGGCACCATGCCTGCTGACCATCGCACCTTTCAGCCCTACAAGGTGGTGCACGGCGGTGCCAATGTTGTGCTTGCAGAGAGCCTGGGCAGCATCGCCGGGGCCCATGCCATTGATATGACAAAATTCAAATGTCTGGGCCAGGAAGTCAGTGCCACCCATTTGCGCCCAGTGACCTCTGGCTTAGTGGTGGGTACGGCGCGGCCTATTCA
>JBMZST010000282.1:0-2613 GCA_049623265.1 Porticoccaceae bacterium | reverse complement strand
GGCCTGGTACTGGATCAGGTCATTGCTGTGGGCGATGGCGCCAATGATTTGCCCATGCTCAATATTGCTGGGTTGGGCATAGCCTATCAGGCCAAGCCGCTGGTAAAGGCATCTGCCAAGCAGTCCATTTCCAATCTTGGGCTAGACGGTATCCTGTATTTGCTGGGCTACAGTGACAAGGATATCCAGGCTCTGGGCTAAGAGCGTTAAGAGTTTTCGGAAAAGTCATAATCCATGGTGAAAGAGGGCGACTGCACATAGTGGCCTTGGATATACTGCACCCCCTGCTGCCAAAGGATAGGCAGCACACTGGCCTTCTCCACAAAGGGCACAATAACATCGACCCCGGTGCCGGTCATACCTGCCATTAGAGTCTGGAATCTGGCTTTGCCGTCGCCGCCTTTTTGCAGATCTTCAACAATCAGTCGATCGATCTTTACAAAGTCTACAGCGATCCGCTCCAGGGTTTTTAGCGGATTGATAGCAACCCCAAAGTTGGCAATGGCAACCTGACCCCCAGCCCGTTTAATCTCATCAGAGATGGCAGCAGCCTGGTTGAGGTAGCGCAGAGCATCGATCTCGCGAAACTGAAAGATTACCACCTCTGGTGGCAGCACAGATTTTTTCAGTGCTGCCGTCAGCCAAGGCAAAAATGCCTCGTCAGAGAATGACTGGTGGCTGATATTAATAAATAGCTGCGTATCTGGGTTGGTGACAAGCTTGTCCGGCAATGTACTCAGTACTCGATTGATTACCCAGCGATCAACTTCTGCGGCTACCTCTGACTTAAATAGATTGTTTATAAAGTCATCTGGGATATCCCCGCTCGGCACCTCCTGGTTGACGCCCAAAATTGCCTCGTAGTACTCCTTGCCGCTGCCGCCACTGATCAGCGCAACAATCGGCTGATAGCGCACCGAAAACAGCTTGTCACTAAGCAGTTTGCGAGCCGTGATCACCACAGCCTCATTTTGTGACACCTCATTGGAATGAATATCCGGGACAAAGAATCTTGCGCCATTGCCGGGCTGGGACTCCTGCCTCAGTTGGTCTATTGCCTGTTGACTGCGCTCCACAGCCCGATCCACGGAGGCAACGTTTTCATTGATCAGAGTACCGCCAACAGAGATGGTCAGAGAAAACGTCTGCTCATCCACATCAAACAATTCCTGGCGGGTTTTGGCCACAATATCCTCGGCAATTTTCAGTCCCTCAGATTCTGAGGTCTCTGTCAAAACTGCGACAAAACAGTTCTCACTCAGCCGCCCAGAGTCAAAGTTCTCATCAAACAGAGCGCCGACAAAACTGACCAGCGAATGAACAATGCTCTCGGCTTTGGCAATACCCAGATCCTCCTTAAGGCTGTCAAAGCGGTCGATTTGAATATTCAGCAATACACTGTCTTGCCCCGTTTGAACCGAGAGACTAATAGTCCGACTGACCATTTCATACACCAGTTGCGGCTGGATGGCGCTAAAGGCGGTTGCCGTTACCTCCTCGGCCTGGTCGGTATTGGCGGCAAACAGTTTGTCGCTGTTAATGGTGAACTGTAACGACGGCTCACCACTGTACTGAATCTGGTTGATTTCCAGAAAGGCACTGTCCTCAGTACCCTGGGCGTTGAGAATTTTAATCACAGCCTCAAAGGGCGCAATTTCCTGCTTGGCCTCCAGAGGGACCATATAGGCCTTGAGTTTCGCTCTGTCGCAGCTGGCTATATTGTCTATCACTGGTAGACACAGCATGTCTTCGGGTTGCTCAAAACCAAACAGGCTAGCGCAGGCCTGATTGGCATAGACATAGGTTCCCTCTTGCACCACAGCTATGGGAAATCTGGAGATATTCATTAGATATTCACTGCGCTTTTCTGCCAGGGCCAGTTTGCGCTCCCATTCCTGACACAGCCGGCGCTGGCTGATACTGGTGAGCGAGCGGGCAACTACTTTTAGCAGGTGCTGATCCTGATCCTTGACTACCACATCCTGGGCGCCCAACCTCAGCCCTTCGACCAGTTTGCCTGGGTCGTAGTCATGGCTGATCAAAATCACAGGAATATCCCGCTCAGTTTGGCGCAGGCTCTGAAATATCTGCTGCGCCGCCATGGGGTTGCTGCCCATGGGGGCTATCAGTAAATCCCAGTTGTGCTTGCCCAGACACTGTTGTAACTGCGCCTGATCGCAGGCTAACTGTGGCTCCATACGATAATCGGCACTGCGCAGAATACTGATGATTCTATTGGCTTCGTCATGGGATTGTTCGACGATTAGAAGTTTAAGAGGGTCGTCAGCCTGCATAGGGTAGGGTGTTGTTAAATCCTATTTCATTCGGGGTCAATTGCTTACTATCACTGTCTGAGCGTGGAGGGTGTTCGAATAACTTCCCTGATAATTGAGCATTGATGCTTTGATTGTAGACAAGTTTTTCAGCTCCACTGCCTGTTTTCCCTCAATTCTGTGCACTCAAGGGCAATTTATTTAGTCGACTGCTCCCCAAAACATAGTAAAAACCATTGGCACTTCGGTTATCATGAGCGCCTTTAAAACAATCGAGAATTTTTTAACATGGCCAATTACTCAACTAACGAATTCCGCTCTGGCTTAAAAGTGATGCTTG
>JBMZST010000281.1:0-2617 GCA_049623265.1 Porticoccaceae bacterium | reverse complement strand
CCATCATTAAAAAACACTATGCCAATGCTGCAGCTGATTTGAAACTTCTCGCCCTTAATAATAAAGGGCTCGCTGGCGGCATCGATAATCTTTTCTGCTACCTGAGCAATTTGCAGCCGAGCTGTTTCTCCCTCGGTGCCCAGGCGCTCAAGCAGAACCACAAATTCATCGCCACCGAGACGAGCCACGGTCTCTTGGGTTCGGATAACCTTGCGCAGACGCTGGGCGAACAGGGTCAGAGCCAGGTCGCCGTAGTGATGGCCGCGGCTGTCGTTGATCTCCTTGAAATGATCCAGATCGATGAATAGCAGAGCACAGAAATTTTGGGTGCGCTGAGCCAGAGAGATCACCCGGTTTAGCTCCTCCATCAGCCTGTGCCGGTTGGGCAGGCCTGTCAGAGGATCAAAATAGGCCTGCTGTTTGATTCTGGTCTGCATGCGCACTCGGTCGGTGACATCCTCGACAAAGGAGGCGGCGCCTATAACATTCATCTGGTCATCAAACAGCGGCGTCTCATTCCACTCGCAGACAATAATCTGGCCATCGCTAGTGATATTTTCGGCGGTGCCAGAAAAGTCTTTGCCAAACAGGAATAGATCGTGCTCAGCCTGCTCCATCAAAAAGGTCTTTTTATCCTCAAATAAAAAATCTGTGGTGCGACCCAGAGCTTCAGACCGAGAAAACCCAAAAATTGCCGTTGCCGCTGGGTTCCAGCTGATAATCTCGCGGTTTTGATCCCATTCAATAAACCCCAGCGGTGTCTGCTCAATCAGGCTAGTGATTTTATGGCTACTATTCAGAGTATGCTGGTAGCGCTCCATTGCGCCGATGGCCTTCAGCAGCTGGCTGACCAGCGCGCGACGACAGTTGCTGTTAGCCATATCGACCAACAGAAAGAGTACTAGCAGGGCCGCGGGGGCCTGGAATCTCAGGCTCGGCGTCTCCAGGACGAGGAATACAGCGATTGAGCCATAGATAAGTGCGGTAGCGAGTCGGCGTATCCAGGGCGCCTGCAGGTAAACCAGCGGACAAACAGAGGCGAGAAGGATAATAAGGGTGCTGCTGAGAATGCCATTCATCAGCGATCCATCACGGATAAATACAGGCCCCGCAAGGGCCCAGAAAACACCGAAAATAGCGATAGCAACGATTGTGACAACACCGGGGCTGGCATAGCGGGGCATGATCAGCCATAGCAGCAGATGACTGAGGATCAGCCCCGTTATCCAGATCATCGCCATAAGACTAGGCTCAGCACCAAATCTTGCCAGAACCAATGCCAGTCCAGCAATTACCGACAGGGCGACACTGGTACCTAGATGGTTGACCAATGTTTGGTTTAGCTCGAATTTTACGGACTGATCTGAGGGTGAAGAGCCTGTGGTTTTGGCATCCATGCTCCCACGGAGATCTGACTGATTGCTCGTCATCGGCTGCGTCCTGCGGCTGATTTATGACTTAACCTGATTCTCGATACTTAAATATAGTCGCTAAATGCAAAAAATGGGTGCCAATCGCAAGATATCTATGATTTGGGCTCGGCGTTGCCGGTAAAAACAGCTACCTGAGAAAAACCTTTGTCACGCATAAGCTGGGCTTGAAGGCGACTCATAATGCCTTTGTCGCAATAGAGGCGGTAGGTCTTTTGGGGGTCCAGCTCATCGAGCCGCTGCTCGAGGCTAAAAAAAGGAATGCAGAGAATCTGATGGCTGTGTATGGCTAGGGGCTGCGCGTCGGCGTCGGCCGGATGACGCACATCAATCAGTATATCCCCCTCTGCGAGCCGGGGACTTTGCTCTATGGTGCCTGTTTCAGAGGAAACCATATTAAAACCTCAGGAAAAGATGACAGACGGTACTCTGAGGGGCATTATAGCGACGCGACCAATAACAATACTATTTTTAATCAAGATTGCACCGTAATGGTGCGATACTAAAAACTAAGCACCAAATTAGTGCGTCATATTGGTTGCACTTTTTTTGAAGTGATCTCCCAGCTGCCGCAGTCGCAGTGTTTACGGTGATTGGGGTGACTATCCTGTATCTGGCCCCATTGGCATGACTATTGCTATCCCTTTAATGAACTACCTGATACTAACTAGGTCATTTAGGTTTCAATGCGCCGGATGACTCTCTAAACAAAGCATTACAGATTCCATAGTGGAGGAAACAATGTCTGAGAAGACTTTAAAACTGATTAAAGATAGCGAAGCGCGTTGGGTTGACCTTCGTTTCACTGACACCAAAGGTAAAGAGCAGCACGTCTCTATCCCCATCAGCGAAGTGGGTGAAGACTTCTTTGTCGAAGGTAAAATGTTCGATGGTTCATCCATTGCTGGCTGGAAGGGTATCAACGAGTCTGACATGATTCTGATGCCTGACGACAGCACAGCTATCCTGGATCCCTTCACTGATGAGCCAACTGTTATCGTTCGCTGTGGTATTGTTGAGCCCTCCACTATGCAGGGCTACGAGCGTGATCCCCGCTCCATTGCTGAGCGTGCTGAGAAGTACTTGCAGTCTACCGGTCTGGGCGACACTGCCTATTTTGGTCCTGAGCCTGAGTTCTTTGTATTTGACGATATCAAATGGGGTGCCGATATGAGTGGTGCCTTCTA
>JBMZST010000280.1:0-2618 GCA_049623265.1 Porticoccaceae bacterium | reverse complement strand
CAGGGATAACAGTAGCCCTGGCTAAAGCTCTTTTTCGAGCGGCGGCCGCAGTGGATACAGTGAATATCGCCGATATGCTCCAACCTTATGGACTGGCCAAGCGCCTGATTAAGAGGGATGCGTTGGTCATCGAGCGGCAGTTGATAGGACACCGTATCGCCGAGAGTCACGTCCATTTTGGCCAGATGGCCAGAGGCTTGTATTGCCATTATTCCTTCCACTTTAAAGGTTGCTGCTGATCACTCGGCACCACTGGATCACAGGCCGTATTTTTAGGTGGCACATAGCCGGTGCGCTCTTCCTCTGGCTTGCGCTGGTCATAGGCAATCACCGCCTGTATACAAAGTTCTCGCTGACCCTCGCTAATGGCCCTGCCATCCGGCCAACGGCCAATTTCGATAGCACGCTTAAGGCTTTCATATATCTCTGGGGTAATGCTCTCCAGAAGCTGTTGCAAATTCATAATTAACTTATCACCGCTTAGTTATCTACGTCTGGCTGCGGCAATCAATCCGAAGACCATACCCAGCGCCATACCCATTAATAAACCGCCGACATGTGCGCCATTGGCTACCCCAATACCCAGCAGTAACTCGAGCACACCAGTCATACCCACCAGCAACCATACCAGCATAAAAGCCAGAATCCCCGGCGGCAGCTGCAACCCTGCCTGGGGCACAAAATGTCCTTTGATCCAGATATAACCCAACAGCGCATAGACCACGCCAGACATGCCGCCAAAGTAGATACTGCCCTGCCAGCCGTACTGAATCATATTGGATACGGCACCGCTGGCAAATACCAATAGCAATAGATGCATGGAGCCATAGATGCGCTCAATTCGACCACCGAGCAAAGCCAGCCACAGGCCATTAAACACCAGGTGCATTAGGCCAAAATGCAAAAAGATCGGGGTAATCAGCCGCCAGTACTGGCCCTCCGCAAGGCCTCCAAACATCAGGGCCCGCGCCAGGGGGAAGGCAAAACTAGCCAGAGCCGCTCCCAGCAGGCTGCCCAGCAATAGCAAGGTCACGGCGGGGTGCAGTTTGGCTGCGAGCCACCACTTGGCAGAATTAGACATAAAAGTCCCTAGTCAGAGTCTTTTTTTACGCCCAAACGGCTGCCCCAGCCCAGTTTAGAGCGACAGACGCCATAAAAATTATTGTCTTTGGGATGAATCAGAAGAATATCATTGGCGTGTTTTTTAATCCTGATCACATCGCCTGGCTCAGTACTAAAGTCATTGTGGCCATCGCAGGTAATCAGCGGATGTAGTTCGTTTCTCGAGCTCACTCGAATCTCAATATTTGCACCTCCGTGCAATACAATCGGACGGCTACTCAGAGTATGGGGGTTCAACGGCACCACCACCATCGCATCCAGTTCGGGAAATAGCAAAGGTCCACCGGCACTCAGCGCATAGGCGGTTGAACCCGTGGGTGTAGATACGATCAGGCCATCGGAGCGCTGGCTGTAGACAAATTCACCGTCCACATAGAGCTCGAAGGCCATCATGCGCACCGACATTCCAGGGTGTAGAACAATGTCATTGACTGCTGTCCCGGTGCCAATCTCGGTGCCGTTGCGCGTTACTGTGGTCTCGAGAAGGAAGCGTCTGGTCTGCTTGTATTCGCCCTGCAGTACCGGCCATACGCGCTCCTCGATCTCCTCTGGCGAAATATCGGTCAAAAAGCCCAGCCTTCCCCGGTTAATCCCCAGCAGCGGAACACCGCAGTCAGCCATTTTACGACAGGCACTAAGCATGCTGCCATCACCGCCCACCACAATGCCCAGGTCGATGGCACCGGGAAACTGATCAATGGGCAAAACCTTGTCGGGGCACCAGTGCACCAGCCCAGCCGCCTGCTCCTCATAGACCACATCGCGACCCTGAGCGCGCAGAAACGACTCCAGTTTCTGCAGAGACTCCACAACCTCTGGAACATCCAGACTACCTAACAATCCTATACGCTGAAAATGGGACATAGCATGCTTCTTGTCAAAATATGCCTGCGATTATACAGACTGTGGCCAGATTTCCCTTAATTTCAGGCATAATAGCCGCAATCAATAGGGACATAAAACCATGACAGAGGCCCAGAAAAGCATTGTTCTTATCGGCATGCCCGGTGCAGGCAAGAGCACCATTGGCATTCTATTGGCCAAAGAACTGGGTATGGATTTTATTGATACAGATATCAGTATTCAGGTGCGCTGGGGCAAGACTCTGCAGCAGATCAGCGATGAGTTGGGTTATTTGGTTCTGCGCGATTATGAAGAACAGGTGCTACTCAGCGAGGATATCACCCACAGGGTGGTGGCTACCGGCGGCAGCGCTGTCTACTCCGAGGCTGGCATGGCGCGGCTTAAAGCGGCTGCAACGGTGGTATTTCTGGATGTCTCACTGCCCAGACTCAAACAGCGGGTGCACAATTTCGATAGCCGCGGGGTCGCAAGACGCCCGGATCAGAGTTTTGAGGATTTGTTTGTCGAACGCAGGGCGCTGTACCAACGCTATGCTGATCACCACATAGACTGCAGCGGCCTCAGTGTGAATGAGGCGCTGCAGAGAGTTTTGCAGTTGCTATAGCAGTCGGCTATTTAGTCAGCTATTTAGT
>JBMZST010000279.1:0-2648 GCA_049623265.1 Porticoccaceae bacterium | reverse complement strand
CGCACTGGCTTATGGAATTTCGGGCCTTCGCCCTCGGCGAAATAGAGCCCCAAACCCATGGCATCAGGTATGGTAAGAATATCTGAGAACAAAATGGCCGCATCCAACTCGTAGCGTTCCAGGGGCTGCAATGTCACTTCACAGGCTAGTTCAGTATTTTTGCACAGGCTCATGAAGTCGCCGGCCTGAGCGCGTGTGGCTCGGTACTCGGGTAGGTAGCGGCCAGCCTGGCGCATCATCCACACAGGCGTGCGGTCTACAGGCTGGCGCATCAGCGCCTTTAAGAAGCGGTCATTCTTTAATTCAGACATTAAATATCCAGATAATCCAAAATACCTTCGGCGGCCTGACGACCCTCAAATACAGCAGTGACTACCAGATCAGAACCACGCACCATATCACCACCGGCAAAAATCTTTGGGTTGGTAGTCTGGAACGGGAAGTCCTGCTCTTCGGCAGCCAATACTGCTCCCCAGTCAGCAGTATCCACCTTGACCCCAGTAAGCCACTCCGGGGGGCTGGGTTTAAAACCAAAGGCCACCAACACAGCATCAGCGGGTAACACCTGCTCACTGCCAGGGACCACCTGAGGGCGACGGCGACCATTTTCATCGGCCTCACCCAATTCGGTGGTTACCACCTTAACGCCACAGACATTGCCCTTATCATCGGAGAGTAGCTCCACTGGTTGCATATTAAACTTGAATACCACACCCTCTTCCCGAGCGTTTTTCACTTCACGGCGAGAGCCGGGCATATTCTCTTCATCACGACGGTAGGCACAGGTCACGCTGGTTGCACCCTGCCGTATGGAGGTACGGTTGCAGTCCATGGCGGTATCTCCACCACCCAATACCACCACACGCTTGCCTTTGACACTGATAAAATCATCGGCCAACTTTTCAAAACCCATATTGCGATTGACGTTGGACACCAAAAAGTCCAGCGCTTCATGGGCACCGTTGAGGTTCTCACCGGGGAAACCACCCTTCATCGTAGTGTAGGTTCCCATCCCCAGGAACACGGCATCATAGTCAGCCAGCAGCTCATCTATGCTGATATCCGTGCCTATCTCGGTATTGAGACGAAACTCTACACCCATGCCCTCGAGCACATCGCGCCTGGTGCGGATCACTTCTTTCTCGAGTTTAAATTCGGGGATACCAAAAGTGAGCAGGCCGCCAATTTCTGGATAGCGGTCAAATACCACGGGCTTAACACCATTGCGCACCAAAATATCGGCACAGCCCAAACCAGCTGGCCCGGCACCAATGACAGCCACTTTCTTGTCAGTCCACTCGACTTTGGACATATCTGGACGCCAGCCCATAGCCAGCGCCGTATCGGTAATATATTTTTCGACCGAACCAATGGTCACAGCGCCAAAACCATCATTGAGGGTGCAGGCACCTTCGCAGAGCCGGTCCTGGGGGCAGACGCGACCACAGACTTCTGGCAGAGAATTGGTCTGGTGACTCAACTCGGCGGCCTCAATCAGATTGCCCTCGGCCACCAGCTGCAACCAGTTGGGAATATAGTTGTGTACCGGGCATTTCCACTCACAATAGGGGTTGCCGCAGGACAGGCAGCGATGGGATTGGTCCGCTGCTTTTTTCTCAGTGAAGGGGTCATAAATCTCAACAAACTCACCCACGCGCCGCTTCATATCGCGCTTGGGCGGGTCTACCCGCTCTACATCGAGAAACTGAAATTGATTGTTAGGTCTTGCCATTCTATTGATCTCTATCTCTATTCCGTTACTGAGGATTGGCGCGGGCCTGGGCCAGCACGCCGGTCAGGCTGGCGGCTTTTGGTTTGACCAACCAGAACCGCGATGCGTAATCGGAGAAATTAGTTAATAACTCCTTGGCCCACTCGCTGCCTGTCTCACGGGCATGATCCGCGATCATGGTCTTGAGGAAGGCTTTATGGGACTCGGCAGATTCGGATGTCACGCGCTGAATATCAACCAATTCCATATTGTAGCGATCGACAAAGACACGCTCCATATCCAACACATAGGCGAATCCACCGGTCATACCTGCGCCGAAGTTGTAGCCCGTGGGGCCGAGCACAGTGACAATACCGCCGGTCATATATTCACAGCAGTGATCACCAGCTCCCTCGACCACAGCAATGGTGCCCGAGTTACGCACCGCAAATCGCTCGCCCACCTTACCGGCCGCATAGAGCTTACCTCCGGTAGCACCGTAGAGACAGGTGTTGCCCATAATCGGGGTATGGTTGGACTTGAACTGGCTGGTTGCGGGCGGGCTGAGCACCAGCTTACCGCCAGCCATACCTTTGCCCACATAATCATTGGCATCGCCCTCCAGATAGATCTCAAGACCACCGGCGTTCCAGACACCCAGAGACTGACCGGCAACGCCTTTTAAGTTCAGGCGTATAGGTGTCTCTGCCATACCTGTATTGCCGTAGCGCTTGGCAATCTCACCAGAGAGACGGGCACCTACAGAGCGGTCACAGTTACCCACCTCATAATCAAAGCTGGCGCCAGACTGGGACTCAATGGCTGGCAGCGCATCAGCCACCATGCGCTCTGCCAAAAGACCTTTATCGAAGGGTTCATTTTTGGGCTCGACGCAGAACTGTGGCTTGCCAGCAATCTCAGGGCGATCTTCGATCAG
>JBMZST010000278.1:0-2655 GCA_049623265.1 Porticoccaceae bacterium | reverse complement strand
AGCTTTTTAAAGCGCAGCACAAAAACCCCGAGCACGGAAAATAGCGTGTTAATCGCCAGCACAAAGCTAGAGAAAATCAGTACCGACTCAAAGGTGGCGCTGACAATAAAAAACATCGCCAGAGCGCCCTGAAATAACACAGCATTAACAGGGATACCCTGGGCATTGCACTGGGCGAGTTTCGAGAAAATTGTAAAGTCCTCTCCGATCATCTGCAGCACCCTGGGCCCGGCCATGGTCATGGCGCTGACAGTACTGATTAACAAAACTGCCAGCACAGCACCCATTACCTTGCCCGCGCTGCCACCAAGTGCAGCCTCAGCCACCACCACGCCAATCTCCAGTTTGCCTTCCATGCTTGAGATAGGTGCGGCGCTAAGAAAGGTAAAGTTGAGTAGTAAATAGAGCATTAATACCAGCCCAGTACCTGCGGCTAATACGATGGGTAAATTGCGCTGGGGATTGGCCAGCTCGCCGGTTACATAGGTGGCTGCATTCCATCCGGTGTAGGCGTAGTTTACATAGATCAGGGCCACTGCAAATGCGCCACTAAACAGCAGCTTTTCATCGCCGGCCTGGGGGGCAAAGTTGAGGTTCTGAGGGCTGTTGCCCCAGACAAAAATCACCGCGCAAAACAGCAGTATCAGCAGTAGTTTAAGGGCAGTAAAAATCTGTTGCACACTGCTGCTGGCTTGCCGCGATAGACAGTGGGCCAAAGTCAGTATCAGTACCAGAGAGGCTGCGGTCCAGGTTCTGTTGAGCTCGGGAAATACGGCTGACAGATAGGCAGCAAAGGTCATGGATGCCAGTGCCACTGGCGCGGCAAAGCCTACGGTGGCGGACACCCACCCTGAGATAAATCCGGCGCAGGGATGGTAGAGGCGCGAGAGAAAATTATACTCGCCGCCAGAGCGCGGCAGGTTGGCGCCCAGTTCGGCATAGGTCAGGGCGCCACAGAGAGCGGTTAAACCGCCGACGAACCACAGCATTATCAATACAAAGGGCGACTGAATACCCAGTAGCTGAAACCCCAGGCTGGTAAACACGCCAGTGCCAACCATATTGGCGACAACAACAGAGATACCTGTGGTTTTGGAGAAGCTATGCATAGTTATTATTTACTCGGCCCTGGAGATCTGAAAGCACTTTACAGCACTGCGGGTAAAGGACAAATAGTTTCCTCCGCTAACTGACGGCAATAAATACTACCCGGTCAGAAAATATCAGATCATTAATCGATAGAAATCAGGTAAGCTTGACAACTAAAACAAGAATAATAAAAAGGTCGTTAAAATGGAAAAAGCACTACGGATTTTACTGCGTCTGCTCGCGCTGGGCATGTTTATAGGGGCAGTTGGATTTATCTTTAACCCGGCTGGAATGGAAGCAGAATTTGCTGTGGGGGCACTTGAGACCCATGGCATGGGAACCCTGCGGGGCGACTTGGGTGGTGCCTTCCTGATGCTGGCAATTTTCACTTTCCATGGCTCTAGACCCGGCAATGCCGCCTGGTTGGCCGTGCCGCTGGTATTTATGCTGACCGTGTTATTTGGGCGTACTGTGCATATAGTGCTGGACGGCCTCACGGATCCGGCAATTCGCTCAACTGTCATCGAACTGGTCGCTGTAGCTATTCTCGAATATGCACGCCGAACATTAGCAACTGATAATATAAATTAAGGAGCAAACTGTGAGATCAATTGCACTAACCCTACTTCTATCTGTTGCCGGCCTGATCCAGGCCAGTGAAGGAACTGAGACTCAGGTGTATTTTGGCGATACCCATCTGCATACAACCTATTCCTTTGATGCGTTTTTAAACAAGAACTTCACTGCAGATCCCGATACCGCCTACCGATGGGCCAAGGGGGAACCGGTGGTTCATCCCTACAACCGGACCAGGGTGCAGATTGGTACGCCGCTGGATTTTCTGGTGGTTTCAGATCATGCAGAGATGCTGGGTGTAATGCGTGCCATTCGCAGTGAGACTATTCAGTGGCAAGACGTCAGCCTGTACGAGTCTTTCAAGCGATGGTTGGCAGTCAGGCAGCTCAACGAAGCCCTTGACCTGGGTCAGGGTCGGGCTTTCTTTGCGCGCTTCCTGCCTGAGTCGGCAGCGGTTGAAGGTGGCGATCCGGTTGCAGATGTTAACAACAACATCGACGGCCTGGCGTTTTTTGGCGATACCAGTAATACCTCAGGAGATGCCTGGCAGGATATTATTGACTCGGCGGAGCGGCATAATGAACCCGGGGTATTTACCAGTCTGCTGGGTTGGGAATGGAGTTCGCTGCCCACCGGCGCAAACCTGCACCGCATTGTGGTAACCCCAGACGGCGGCGATAAGGCCAGTCAGTATATTCCTTTTGGTTCAGACCAGAGCCAGTATCCAGAGGAGCTGTGGCAGTGGCTGGCCGATACTGCAGAGCGCACCGATAGTCGCTTTATCTCCATACCTCACAACTCGAATATCTCTAAAGGCTATATGTTTGCCGAGACCACGGTCAAAGGCCAGCCGATTACTGCTGACTATGCGCGCACGCGCATGCAGTGGGAGCCAATTGCAGAGGTTACTCAGATTAAAGGGGACAGTGAAACTCATCCGGCGTTTTCTCCAGATGATGAATTCGCCGACTTTGAAACCTATGATTACTA
>JBMZST010000277.1:0-2668 GCA_049623265.1 Porticoccaceae bacterium | reverse complement strand
ATACGCTATTAACGTATACGCCCTTAGCAGGGGCGCGCCTTCAGCCACTCGGCCATTTCTCCGTAAACTGTTAACCGGTATCTACTTACTAGTCTAAGTCGCGCCCGGTCGCGCGTTGCTGCGAAGCTCTCGCTTCTTGTCTCAAAAAAATTGTTCTTTTCAGAAACGACTATGCCGCCCTGTGGTAGCGGCGGCATAATATCACATCGGTGAAAAAATCAAAGGCTGTTATCGTCTGAGGGGGCTTTTTCGCCACCTTTTTCCATCTGAATTCTCTGATAGATTTCTTCGCGATGAACGGCGACCTCTTTGGGTGCGTTGACACCTAATCTTACCTGGTTCCCACGAACACCTAGTACGGTTACGGTAACCTCATCACCAATTACAAGAGTCTCTCCCACTCTTCTTGTCAGTATTAACATAGCAAGCTCCTACACTGCTGCCCTACCATTCTATGGAGGGGGTATTTGTCCTTAATCCACCTATCCCTCAGGTGGGGCGTCCTTCCTACATCTTCCTACGACCTTGCATTGCCGTAAAGAATTCTGGAATCTACCAGCTTTTACGGCACTTGTCCAAAGATTAGACCTGTTCTGAGCTGGGCGCATCCAGTTCGAAGCCCGAATGAAGTGCTCGCACTGCAAGCTCCAAATAACGCTCTTCGATCACAACAGTGATTTTTATCTCCGAGGTGGTAATCAATTGGATATTAATACTCTCCTTAGCCAGGGTCTCGAACATGGTGGCAGCCACCCCCGCATGAGAGCGCATACCAACACCCACAATAGAGACTTTGGCAATCTGGTCATCGGCATCAATTTCCAGGGCACCCAGGTCCTTGGCAATCTCTTTTAGCAAAGCCTCTGCCTGACTGAGATCATTGCGATGGACCGTAAAGGTAATGGTGGCCGAGTTATCTTTGGCCACATTCTGCACAATCACATCGATCTCGATATTGGCTGCACTGATGGCTCCCAATACTTTGTAGGCCACCCCGGGCTGGTCGGGAATGCCGCGGATAGTGAGTTTTGCCTCATCGCGATTAAAGGCGATACCTGAAACAACTGCTTTTTCCATCTGATCTTCATCCTCAAGAGATATCAACGTGCCTGGGCCCTCTTCAAAGCTACTCATAACACGCAGTGGTACATTGTATTTTCCAGCAAATTCCACGGAGCGAATCTGCAGTATCTTTGATCCCTGGCTGGCCATTTCCAACATTTCGTCAAAGGTAATTTTATCGAGTCGCTGCGCTCGACTGACGACTCTGGGGTCGGTGGTGTAAACACCATCAACATCGGTATAGATCTGACATTCGTCGGCATTTAAGGCCGCAGCAAGCGCTACAGCTGTCGTATCTGAGCCACCGCGACCCAATGTAGTAATATTGCCGTCTTCATCGGAGCCTTGGAAACCTGCCACCACCACTACACGGCCTGCATCCAGATCTGCCTCTATACGATGGCCATCGATTTCTTTGATGCGTGCCTTACCATGGGCGTTATCCGTCAGAATGCGCACCTGGCCACCAGTGTATGAGCGGGCCTCAATATTCAGTTTATTAAGTGCCATACACAGCAGCGCAATGGTCACCTGCTCACCCGTACTGACCAATACATCCATCTCCCGCAGAGAGGGCTGCGCATCAATTTCTTTGGCCAAACCAATCAGTCGATTGGTCTCTCCACTCATGGCAGAGACTGCAACCACCAATTTATCGCCACGGTGATGGGCTCTGGCGACCTTTTCAGCCACCGCTTGAATACGCTCCACCGTGCCAACAGAGGTACCGCCATATTTTTGAACAATTAAACTCATCTATCCTAAACTCATCTATCCTGATCTATTACCCGCCAAATGCTGTGCTAACTAATATTCTGCTCCACCCAACTGTAGACGGATTCCATCGCCTCGGGCAGTGCACTGATATCTGCAGCTGCCCCCTGAGCCATATCGGGACGACCGCCGCCTTTGCCCCCTACCTGAGCCGTGACATGTTTAAGCACATCACCGGCCTTGATACGGTCTGTCAGATTATTGGTTACACCGGCCACCAGTGCGGCTTTCTCTCCCTCTACTGCAGCCAGGAAGAATACGCCTTTGTCTAACTTGGAGCGCACCTGATCGGCTACACCGCGCAAGCTCTTGGCATCAGCACCCTCAACAACCGTGGAGAGCACATGAATACCGTTAATCTCTTTGAGGCCTGACATTAAGTCAGAACCTGACGCATTGGCTAGCTTGTTCTTGAGCGCCTCGATTTCTTTCTGCAATCTACGATTATCGTCCACCAGCTGCTGGACCTTATCGGCAACATTGCTGCCAGAGGCGCGCACCAGGCTCGAAACATCGGCAATGGTGTCCTGCAACTGATCACAGAGGTCGACGGCTTTTTCACCGGTGACCGCTTCGATACGGCGGACACCCGCGGCTACGCTCGATTCGCCAGAGATTCGCAACAGACCTATATCCCCCGTCTGCGCAACATGGGTGCCACCGCAGAGCTCGACTGAAAAATCGCCGCCCATGCTCAACACCCGTACCTGATCGCCGTACTTTTCACCAAATAATGCCATGGCACCTTTGGCTCTGGCTTCATCCATAGACATGACCTCGGTATCCACAGTGCTATTGCGCAGTATTTCTCGGTTAACTATATGCTCTATCT